>DATBBS010000165.1:0-9503 GCA_036270895.1 Xanthobacteraceae bacterium | reverse complement strand
GCATCGCGGCGCGCCAGTTCCAGCGCACCTTCGTGCTCGCGGACGGAATGGAGGTCTTGGCGGCGGACTTGAAGAACGGACTCTTGTCGATCGATCTCGCGCGCCCGGAACCCGAGCGCGTGGTCAAGACGATCGCGATAGCCGATCACGAATGAACCGCACAGGACTCGACGCGGCTGTGTGTTGCAAAGGAGTCGAGGGCCATGACTGAGATGAAGACTGAGATGATAACACGCGTTCCGACCATTTCGCCCGAAGCGCTCGCCCATCTGGGCGACGGCGAGATCGCTTACGTCAAGTCGATCCGCTCGGAGGATGTGGCCACCCTGTTCCCGCAGGCGCCGCAGATCGAGCCGGGCGTCAAGCTGTTCGCACTGCATGCCGCCGACGGCACGCCGATCATGCTGACCGACACGCGCGAAGCGGCGGTCGCCAATGCGTGGAGCCACGAGCTCGAGACGGTGAGCGTGCACTGAACGCCTACACTGCCCGTCAGAGCTACAAGGATCGTAATGCCCGCGCTGGCCGCGGGCATTTACGTTTGTGCAGTCGATTGCTGACTCGTCATGCCCGGGCTTGTCCCGGGCATCTACGTCTTAGGGCGCGGCAGCAAGCAAAACGTGGATGGCCGGGACAAGCCCGGCCATGACAAAATCCGTGCTTTGTTCA
Source organism: Xanthobacteraceae bacterium (assembly GCA_036270895.1). Taxonomy (GTDB): domain Bacteria; phylum Pseudomonadota; class Alphaproteobacteria; order Rhizobiales; family Xanthobacteraceae; genus JAVDCA01. The sequence goes on along the minus strand of DATBBS010000165.1, from coordinate 8,834 downwards.
ACGCGTCTGAGGATCTCAGCCGCTCACCCGCCCGCGGAGGAGCGCGTCAGCACCGCATAGATCGCTTCGGCATCGCGCGACTCGCGCAGCATCTTGGCGGTGTCGGGCGTGCGCATCAGCCGGGCGACGCGGGCGAGCGCCTTGAGGTGGTCGGCGCCGGCGGGTTCCGGCGCAAGCAGCAGGAAAATCAGATCCACCGGCTGGCCGTCGAGCGCATCGAAATCGATCGGCCGGTCGAGCCGCGCGAACAGCCCGAACAGCCGCTCGAGCTTGGGCAGCTTGCCGTGCGGAATCGCGATGCCGTTGCCGATCCCGGTCGAGCCGAGGCGCTCCCGCTGCTGCAGAATCTCCAAGATGTCGCGCTCGCCCTGGCCGGTCAGCCCGGCCGCCCGCGCCGCAAGCTCCTGGATCGCCTGCTTCTTGCTGTTCACCTTGAGCGCGGGAACGACCGCTTGCGGCGCAACGAGATCGGTGAGCGGCATTTAAGGGGTCCGGGGTACGGAACGCCAAGCGGCGCAATCAAGGGCGCGACGGGCGGCGGACCATAGGGAGAGGCCCCGGGCCCGTCAAGGCGCGGCCGGGGCCGGCCGACCGGCCGCAATCCTTGCGAATGGGAACAAATTCGGCGCCGGCCCTGCCTATATTCTCATCACTTCCGGGCCCTTCCCTTCTGTCTCCCGCGCCGTCTTGCTCACGGTCGCAATCGCCGGTAATCCGACGCCGCGGCCGGTCGCCGCAGCAAGGCGATGCCGATGTTCGAGCCTCCGAGCCCGCCGCAATTTGCCGTCCCGGCCGGCGGCTGCGATTGCCACGTTCACCTGTTCGGGCCGTTCGCACGCTACCCGCTCGATGGCGGGCGGCTCTACACCCCCGATCCGGCGCTCGCCTCCGACCTGACCGCGATGCTCGATGGCGCCGGCCTGCGGCGCGCCGTGCTGGTGCAGCCGAGCGCCTACGGCACCGACAACCGCTGCATGCTCGACGCCATGGCGGAACAGCCGGAACGGCTGCGCGGCGTCGTGGTGATCGATCCGGACGCCACGGAGGCGGCGGAGCTCGCGCGCATGCGGGCGCTCGGCGTGCGCGGCGTGCGGCTCAACCTGGCGTCGGCGGGCGGCAAGTCGGCCGACGAGACCGCGGAGCTGGTCGACCGGCTGGCGGCCAGGATCGCGCCACTCGGCTGGCATCTGCAGGTCTTCGTGACCCTCGACGTCATCGGGGCGATCGCGCCGATCGTGCGGCGCTCGGAAGTCGACATCGTGTTCGACCATATGGGTATGGCGCAGGCGGCGCACGGCATGGCGCAGGAGGGATTGTCGACGCTGCTCGACCTCCTGCAGAGCGGCCGCGTCTGGGTGAAGCTGTCGGGTACCTACCGGGTGTCGAGCGAGATCTACGGCAACCCGCAGGTTACCGCGTTGGCCCGCATGCTGATCGCCGCCAACCCGGAGCGCGTGGTCTGGGCCTCCGACTGGCCGCATATCGGCGCCCATCCCCACCACGTCGCGGGCGAGCCGCCGCAGGCCGAGTACCGCAAGATCGACTACGGCCGGCTCTTGTCGGTGCTGGCCGCCTGGGGCGACGCCGACGACATCGACCGCATCCTGGTGCGCAACCCGGCGGCGCTTTACGGGTTTTCCTGACCGCTATTGTGGTTCGCCGTGCATTGAGCTGCGGCTACCTCTTTGTCTTGCGGGCCCTGGCAGGCGCCTTCTTCTTTGCGGGCGCTTTCTTCCTTGCTGGCGCCTTCTTCCGTGCAGGCGTCTTCTTTTTGGTCGCGGCCTGCTTGGCGCGCGCACCGCTTCCTCGGCGCGGCGCGGGCCCGGCGGACGCCGCGTGCACGGGCAAGCCCGCGGGGGCGCCGGCGCCGCCCGCATTGGCGGCCGGATTCCCCCCGAGCCAGAATTGGATTTCGGCCAGATCGTCGCCCTGGAGATAGGAGCTTTGCCACGAGTCATTGTCGACGAGGCCGTGCCAGACCTGCGGATCCTGCCGATGCGCCTCCACATAGGCGTTCCATCGGTAGGTCTGGTAGATCGCGACGATGTTGGCCGCAAATGCGGCGGCGAGCGGGGCATTCCCTTCGATGATCATCAGATTATCGTCGTTTTCGCTCGACGCCTTGAAGCCGAGGTTATGCGAACCCGTCATGACGACCGGGTTGGTTCCGAACGGATCGAGCACGATCACCTTGCTGTGGATGTGAACGCCGGCCCCGAGCGCTTCCGTCATCCAGTCGTGGAACGTCGACTTGATATTCTTCGGCACCATCGACTCGTAGCCGAGGCGCTGCGGGGGCTGATCGCCGCCGCTGAACAGCGTCACCGGCGTCGAGGACGGATCGACGACCGCGTGTTTCGTCTTTTGGTCCGCGGACGTGGTGCCCGGAGTCGTGAGATTGGCGATCTCCTGATTGACCACTCCGCGCATGTAGAGGGCGGCGTTGAAGTTCGGACTGCCGCTCTGGTGCCGGACGAGAATATTCTGCAGCAGCGTCCATTTCGTCGCCGGCTGGTCCGCCGCGACGAACGCGCCTGGATTGAAGAACAAGAACAGAATGCCGTCCTGCGCGGCGTTGATCAATTGGCGCGCATAATTCAGGTCCGGGGCGCCATTGGTCGGCGCGAACCACTGAGTGATGCGGCCGCCGTCGACATCGAACGTCTTCGATTGCGAATTGGTGGCGGCCAGAGACGGCGGATAACCGTTTCCGGCGGCCTTGAGGAGATTCCATTCGGCGACGAAGTCGGCGGCCAGGCTCGCATCATCGACGATCACGGCGTTGTTGGCCTGCGTGCACAGTCCGCTGATCGTCCAATTGGTGCTGCCGGAGAGAACGCGCTGCGGGCTTCCCGTGGAATCGCAGGCCACCATGAACTTGTTGTGCGCGAAATGGCTGCCCGAGACCTTGCGGTCATGCAGGTCGACTTTGCCCTGCAGGCTCTCCCGCATGGCCTTGTTCTCGTCGTTGTCCGGCGGCTTGAACGCACCGTTGGCGAGGATGAGGTGGCACTTCTGTCCCAGCGCCGTAAGTCCGGCGATGAGCTCCGGATCGTTGAGCTCGTAAAGCGCCGCATAGACCTCGCCATTGTTCTTCTTCACGTCGTCGAGCATCGCCAGCAGCTGCGGACGCAGGAGGCCGCTCAACGCATTCCTGAGCTGGTTGCCGGGCGTGCCGATCAGCTTCCCCAGCTTGGCGTTCTTGCCCACCGCGGCGAGCGCGCGTGACACCCATTGCGCCGCGACGACGCCCTTGTTGAAATACGCAGCCACGTGGGGCGTCGCCTGGCCAGAAATCGTCATCGCGGGCGTCAACGTGCTGGCATCTGCGAGCGAGAGTTGCAGGTGGTCCTTGTCCGGCCCCACCACCGGCACGACCGAATACTGCACCACGTCGCCGGGCGAGACGCCGTAGTCCCACCACATGAAGCGCTGCAGCGGAAACTTCCACGGGGCGGCGGGATCCAGCTTGTCGTCGTCGGAAAATCCGACGAATCCGTGCAGGTAGCCTTCCTTGCCGCCGAGCAACCGGCGAACCGTGAAGCCGCGACATGCCGGGACCATCTTGCCATCGGCCGGGAGCCACACCAGGCACGTATGATCACCGTTGTCGTAGACCTTCACATTCATGGACATGGCCGGCTCCTTTCGTCGGGCGCGATAATCCTCGCGCCGGGTTCGTCCCGCGGGTGTCCCGGCGGCATGCCGCGCGACGCCACGAAGCCTACTACAATAAGTAGCCGTATTGAATATGACGCCCCGAAGTTGCGGGTGGATCATTCAATCGCCCGCCCCTATCATCGGGTCGCGTGCATTCCTTCGAGGTAAAAAATGACAAGCCCCATGCTCCCGCGCGACCGCTGCGACTATTCGGCCATCGTCGACCGGCCGCCGCTGCGGCTGCCGGGCGGCGCCCGCCTGGTGTTCTGGAGCATCGTCAACTACGAGGTCTGGGACATCGGCCGGCCGATGCCCCGCCAGGTGCTCCCGGCCCCGACTGGAATCCCGCTGATGCCCGACGTGCCGCATTGGAGCTGGCACGAATACGGCATGCGGGTCGGCGCCTGGCGCTTCTTCGATCTCTATGCGCGGCTCGGCATCCGGCCGACGCTCGCCATGAATGCGCGCACCTGCGAGGACTATACCCGGGTCGCCGAGGAGGCGAAGAAGCTCGGCTGGGAGTTCATGGGCCACGCCTATGACCAGATGCCGATCCACAAGGTCGAGGACCAGCGGGCGATGATCAACCGCTCGATGGACATCCTCGAGCGCTTCACCGGCACGCGGCCGGTCGGCTGGCTCGGCCCGGGCCTCACCCAGACGTTCGAGACGCCCGAGATCCTGGTCGAGGCCGGCGTGAAATATATCGGCGACTGGGTCTATGACGACGAGCCGACGGTGATCCGCACCGCCAAGGGCCCGCTCGTCACCCTGCCCTACACGGTCGAGATCAACGACATCACGATGATGATCGTGCAGCACCACGAGAGCGAGCACCTCTTGCGCCGCGCCAAGGACCAGTTCGACCGGCTGTATGACGAAGGCAAGGACCGCCCGAAGATCATGGCGCTCGCGATCCACCCCTATATCAGCGGGCAGCCGCACCGGATCAAATATCTCGAGCAGATCTACGATTACGTCAGCCGCTTCGACGGCGTGCTGCACTGGAACGGCGCGCAGATCCTCGACTGGTACCAGGGAGTCGCCGGCAAGAAGCTCGGCGTCGCGGCGGAATAAAGCATCGCATGTCGTCCCGGCTGCAACTGAGCATCAGCTTCGCCGCCAATCCGCGCACCTGGCCGCTCATCGACGGCAGCGTGACGGTCGACGGCGTCGATCTCGTCATCACGCCGTCGCACCCTTCGGAGATCTTCTGGCGCCAGCTCAAATTCGGCGATTTCGACATCAGCGAGATGTCGATGTCCTCGCTCATGATGGCGCTCGCCCATGGCGACGACCGCTTCGTCGGGCTGCCGGTCTTCACCACCCACCGCTTCTTCCATACCAGCATGCTGGTGCGGCGCGACGCCGGCATCGAGACGCCGGCCGACCTCAAGGGCAAGCGGGTCGCGGTGCCGGAATATCAGCAGACCGCGGCGCTGTGGACGCGCGGCGCGCTCCAGCACGAATGGGGCGTGCGCGCCGCCGACATGGAGTGGTGGATGGAGCGACCGCCCTCGCACAGCCATGGCGGGGCGACCGGCTTCAAGCCGCCGCCGGGCGTGACGGTTCATCAAATTCCGGTGGAACAGAACATCGGCACCATGATGGTGGCGGGCGAGATCGATGCGGTGGTGCACTACATCGTCAACGACAACCTGGTCGACCGCAGCACCATCGACCTGTGGAACCATCCGGTGGCGCGCCGGCTGTTTCCCGATCCGGTCGCCGAGGGCGTGCGCTACTACAAGAAGACCGGCCTCTATCCGATCAACCACGGCATGGTGGTGAAGCGTGCGCTCGCCGAGAAGCATCCCTGGGTGATCCTCAACCTGATGAAGGCCTTCGACCGCGCCAACGCGATCGCCAACCGCCAACGCCAGGACCATGTCGCCGATCACGTGGCGACCGGGCTCGTTCCGCCCGACGCCAAGGCGGCGCTCGCGCGCCCGGTGATCGAGCACGGCATCAAGGCAAACCGCGCGATCCTGGAGACCTGCGCGGATTATTCGCGCGAGCAGGGGCTGACCCCGCGCCGCATGACGCTGGAAGAGATTTTCGCGCCGAGCACCATGGGGCAGTGATTCTCGGTCGTCATGACCCGCGTAAGCGGGGCATCCAGTACGCCGTGCCGGTGCGATTTGAAAGCGCGTAACCGAGATGGCCGTGGTTACTGGATTGCCCGCTTGCGCGGGCAATGACGGCCGAGAGGTGGTCGTTCAGCCAGTCTCCCCGAATCCCCTGCCCTCAGCGGCGAGCCGCACCAGCAGCGGCGCCGGCTGGTGGTGCTGGTCGCCGGTGCGGGCCGCGAACTCGATAAGCCGGTCGCGCACATGCGCGAGCCCGAGCGCGTCGGCATAGTGCATGGGGCCGCCGCGCCAAGCCGGGAAGCCGTAGCCGAACACCCAGATCACGTCGATGTCGCCGGGACGTGCCGCGATGCCCTCGGCGAGGATGCGCGCGCCCTCGTTGATCATGGGAAACAACAAGCGCTCGACGATCTCCTGTCGCGCGATCGGCCGGCGCGCGATGCCGAGCCGGGCCGAGGCCGCGACGATCAGCGCCTCGACCTCGGGATCGGGCTGGGGGACGCGCGAGCCGGAATCGTAGAGATAGAAGCCCTTGCCTGCCTTCTGGCCGAAGCGGCCGCGCTCGCACAGGGCGTCGGCGATCTCGGCGCGCAGCGCCTGCGCCTTTCGCATGCGCCAGCTGATATCGAGGCCCGCGAGATCGCCGGCCGCGAGCGGCCCCATCGGGAAACCGAAGGACGTCATCGCGGCGTCGATGTCCTGCGGCAGCGCGCCTTCGAGCAGCAGCCGCTCGGCCTCGACCGAGCGCAGCCGCAGCATGCGGTTGCCGACGAAGCCGTGGCACACCCCGACCACTACCGGCGCCTTGCCGAGCTTGCGGCCGAGCCCGACCGCGCTCGCCAGCGTCTGCGCGTCGGTCGCGGTGCCGCGCACCACCTCGAGGAGCCGCATCACATTCGCAGGACTGAAGAAGTGCATGCCGAGCACGCGGCCCGGCCGTTGGGTGGTGCGCGCGATCGCGTTCACGTCGAGATAGGAGGTGTTGGTGGCGAGCACCGCATCGGGCTTGGCCAGCCGGTCGAGCGCGGCGAAGACCTTTGCCTTCACGTCCATCTCCTCGAACACGGCTTCGACGATCAGGTCGGCGTCGCCCACGGCCGCCATGTCGGTCGAGCCCTGGACGAGGCCGATGCGGCGCTCGGCCTCCTCGGCCGAGAGTCCACCGCGTGCGGCCGTGCTCCTGTAGTTCTTGGCAATCGTGGCGAGGCCGCGCGCCAGCGCGTCGAGCGAGGCCTCGACGACCGTCACCGGAATGCCCGCGCTGGCGAAGCACATCGCGATGCCGCCCCCCATGGTGCCGGCGCCGATCACGGCGGCGCGCCTGATCTCGCGCGCCTTGACGCCCTCCGGCAGGGTCAGCTTGGCGGCCTCGCGCTCGGCGAAAAAGACATGGCGCTGCGCCTTCGCTTCCGGGCTGACCACCAGCTCCTCGAACATGGCGCGCTCGCGCCGCAGCGCCTCGTCGACCGGCAGGTCGAGCGCGTTGCGGACCGACTCGATCGCCGCCGCCGGCGCCCGCAACCCCTTGGCGCGCTTGATATGCGCAGCGGCGAGCTCCTCGAATTTGGTGCGGTCGCGCCGCGCCGCCACGAGCTTGTCGTCACGGTCGCGCGCCGGCACGGCCGGCCGCTGTTGCGTCACCGCGCCACGCGCGAAGGCGATCGCCGCCGCCGTCACGTCGCCGCCGACGATCTCGTCGATCAGCCCGTGTTGCAGCGCGTCTTGTGCCGCGATGGGTTCGCCGGTGAGGATCATGCCCAGCGCCTTCTCGATGCCGACGAGGCGCGGCAACCGCTGGGTGCCGCCGGCGCCCGGAATGATGCCGAGCTTGATCTCCGGCAGGCCGAGCCGCGTCGCCGGCGCCGCCACGCGAAAATGGCAGCCGAGCGCCAACTCGAGGCCGCCGCCGAGCGCGGTGCCGTGCAGCGCGGCGACGACCGGCTTCCCGACGCTCTCGATCGCCGCGATCACGTCGCCGGTGGTCGGCGTCATCGGCGGCCTGCCAAACTCGCCGATGTCGGCGCCCGCCACGAAGGTGCGGCCCGCGCAGGCGAGCACCACGGCCTCGATGCCCGCATCGGCCCTGGCCTCGCCGAAGGCCGCGACCAGAGCGGCGCGCACGGCGTTCTTCAAGGCATTGACCGGCGGGTTGTCGATGGTGACGACCCCGATCGTGCCGTCGCGGCGCAGGCTGACGAGTTCGGACAAGCGAGGGCTCCGGGTTGGCGATGCGGAGCCGATGGTAGAGGCTGGGCTAGCAAGTTCAACCGATGCGTTTGCGCTCCCTCTCCCCGCGTGCGGGGAGAGGGTCGGGGTGAGGGGGCGTTTCGATAAAGCTCGGACTCGTGGAAACGCCCCCTCACCCGACGTCCGCGCGCAAAGCGCGCCGACGCCGACCTCTCCCCGCGCGCGGGGAGAGGTGGCGCGGTGCTCGTGGCCTTGGTTGACGGCACGCGCGGGCCATGGTGGGGTCGCGCCGCGCCAAAGGAGCACCACATGAAAGACCGCAAGACCAAGGGCATCGGGCTCGCCATCGTGGGAGCGGGCCGCGTCGGCCTGTTCCGGGGCGAGGTCGCGACCCGGCATCCGGCGGTCGAATGGATCGGCATCGCGGAACGCAATCCCAACCGCGGCGGCTCGGTGGCGGCCAAGATCGGGGCCGATTTCGTCACCACCGATCACCGCGAGCTGCTGGCGCGTCCGGAGGCGACCTGCGTCATCATCGCGACCGACGAGCACCTGCATGTCGATCCCATCATGACGGCGATCGAGCACGGGCTGCCGATGCTGATCGAGAAGCCGCTCGCCACCGACCTCGGCGAATCCGCCCGCGTGCTCGCCGCGATCCAGAGCGCCAAGCTCGACGCGGTCGTGGGCTATACCCAGCGCTTCCGCCGCCGCTGGCTCGCCGCAAAGGAGAAATGCGCGACCGGCGCGCTCGGCGACGTCACCATGGTGACGTCGCGCGCCTTCATGAACCGGCTGGTCGCGATCGACAACTACAAGCGCACCGACAAGCCCGAGACCATCTCGCCGATGGTGATCTCCGGCACCCATGCGCTCGACATCTGCATGTGGTGCCTG
>DATBBS010000164.1:0-6159 GCA_036270895.1 Xanthobacteraceae bacterium | reverse complement strand
CTGGCGCCCGTGATCCGCGGCCGCAAAGGCGAGTACCGCAAGGAGATCGCCGACTGGATGAAACGCGGCTTCCAGCGCGTGAAGATCGACGGCAAGTTCTACGAGATCGAGCAGGCGCCCGCGCTCGACAAGAAATTCAAGCATGACCTCGACGTGGTGGTGGACCGCGTCGTCGTGCGGCCCGATACCGCCCAGCGGCTGGCCGAGAGTTTTGAGACCGCCCTCAAGCTGGCGGACGGGCTGGCGATCGCCGAGGTGGTGGACGGCCCCGCCACCATGAGCGGCGCCAAGGCCAACAAATCCAAGAACGACACCGACAGCCGGCTGCTGTTCTCGGAGAAATTCGCCTGCCCGGTCTCCGGCTTCACCATTTCGGAGATCGAGCCGCGGCTGTTTTCCTTCAACAATCCGTTCGGAGCCTGCCCGGCCTGCGGCGGGCTCGGCGTCGAGCAGAAGATCGATCCCGAGCTGATCATCCCCGACAAGGACGCGACCCTGCGCAAGGGCGCGATCGCGCCGTGGTCGCGCTCGAGTTCGCCTTACTACACCCAGACCCTGACGGCGCTCGCCAAGCACTACAAGTTCACGCTCGATACGAAATGGAAGGACCTGCCCAAGAAGGCGCAGGACGCCATCCTGAACGGCTCGGGCGAGGAGCCGATCCGCTTCGTCTATGACGACGGATTGCGGGCCTACGAGACCAGGAAGCCGTTCGAGGGCGTGGTGACCAATCTAGAGCGGCGCTGGCGCGAGACCGAGAGCGAGTGGGCGCGCGAGGAGATTTCGAAATATTTCACCGACATCCCCTGCGCGGCCTGCCACGGCTTCCGGCTCAAGCCCGAGGCGCTGTGCGTGAAGGTCGGCGGCCTGCATATCGGCGAGGTCGCCGAGATGTCGATCCGGCGCGCCGGCGAATGGTTCGCCGAGCTGCCAAAAAGCCTGAACGCGAAGCAGAACGAGATCGCGACCCGCATCCTCAAGGAGATCCGCGAGCGCCTCAAATTCCTGGTCGATGTCGGGCTCGAATATCTCACGCTCGCCCGCGCGTCCGGTACCCTGTCGGGCGGCGAAAGCCAGCGCATCCGGCTCGCCTCGCAGATCGGCTCGGGGCTGACCGGCGTGCTCTACGTGCTCGACGAGCCCTCGATCGGCCTGCACCAGCGCGACAATGCGCGCCTGCTCGAGACCCTGAAGCGGCTGCGCGACCTCGGCAATACCGTGATCGTGGTCGAGCATGACGAGGACGCGATCCGCGTCGCCGATCATGTGGTCGACGTCGGCCCGGGCGCCGGCGTGCATGGCGGGCGCATCATCTCGCAGGGCACGCCTGCCGACATCATGAATGATCCGGCCTCGCTCACCGGGCAATATCTCACCGGCGAGCGCGGCATTCCGATTCCGGAGCGCCGGGCCCGCAACCCGCGCCGCACCCTCAAGCTCATCGGGGCGCGCGGCAACAACCTCAAGGACGTCACCGCCGAAATCCCGCTCGGGCTGTTCACCTGCGTGACCGGCGTCTCGGGCGGCGGCAAGTCGACGCTGTTGATCGACACGCTCTACAAGGCGGTGGCGCGCCGCCTCAACGGCGCCTCGGAGGCCCCTGCCCCCTTCGACAAGATCGAGGGGCTGGAACATATCGACAAGATCATCGACATCGACCAGTCGCCGATCGGCCGCACCCCGCGCAGCAACCCGGCGACCTATACGGGCGCCTTCACGCCGATCCGCGAATGGTTCGCCGGCCTGCCGGAATCGCGCGCCCGCGGCTACGAGCCCGGCCGTTTCTCGTTCAATGTCAAAGGCGGGCGCTGCGAGGCCTGCCAGGGCGACGGCGTCATCAAGATCGAGATGCACTTTTTGCCTGACGTCTACGTGACCTGCGACGTGTGCAAGGGCAAGCGCTATAATCGCGAGACCCTCGAGGTCACCTTCAAGGGCAAGTCGATCGCCGACGTGCTCGACATGACGGTGGAGGAAGCGGCCGACTTCTTCAAGGCGGTGCCGCGCGTGCGCGAGACGCTCAAGACGCTGCACCGCGTCGGCCTCGACTACATCCATGTCGGCCAGCAGGCCACCACGCTGTCGGGCGGCGAGGCGCAGCGCGTCAAGCTCGCCAAGGAGCTTTCCAAGCGCGCCACCGGCCGCACGCTCTATATCCTGGACGAGCCCACGACGGGCCTGCATTTCCACGACGTCGCAAAACTGCTCGAGGTGCTGCACGAGCTGGTCGAGCAGGGCAATTCCGTGGTGGTGATCGAGCACAATCTCGAGGTCATCAAGACCGCCGACTGGATCATCGATCTCGGCCCCGAAGGCGGCGACGGCGGCGGCGAGATCGTGGCGTCCGGCCCGCCCGAGGACATCGTGCGGGTGAAGCGCAGCTATACGGGCAAGTTTTTGGCCCCGGTGCTGGGCCGCAAGCCGGAACGGAAGAAGCGGATCGAGGCGGCGGAGTAAGGGCGGCGGGCCTTCCTGTTCCGGTTGAACGTTAGCATTTCCGTGGCCGCCGAGGCGGCGGACCCGGCTACCCGCATGCCCTCGTGCCTCGCCGTCCGCCCGACGAACGACATGCTGCGCCACGTGGTCCCGAATTCAGGAATTCTTATCCGCGCCGGCCAGCTTCAGGCTGAAGCTGCGTCCGTTCACGTCGGTCAGCGTCAAAGTGGCATTCCCGTCGGCGGGCGGATGAACATTCGGTTGCGGCGGCAACGTAATGGTCGCCATCGCGCCCATCTGGGCAATGACCCCGTAGGGGCCAGCCTTGAACTGGTTGTATGCGAAGTCGTTGTGGATGGAATCCGCCGGCAGTCGGGTCAACGTCTCCGTGTTCCAGGTTTCGAGCGGCTGGTTGTCGCCGCCGGTGAGCTCGGCCTTCATGATATGGGCCGGCGCCTCCGGCGTGCCGCCGTCAAGGTAGATGTGGAATTTCACGCCACCATCGGGCAGCAGAGCGCCGTTGCTGAGCGCAAAGTGGTGCCGCGTGGGGCTGACGGGGCCTCCGTGGAACGGCGTGACAACGGAGCCGCGATAATAGTTGTAGATTCCGATGTTGAAAGCCAGGACCGCGGCCAGCACCGCGAGCCCGAGATTGCGAAACGCCGTGTCGGTGAGCCGCAACGGCAGGCTGCCAGCGAGCCAACGGAACGAGGCGTGGCCGGCCAAGCCGGGATTGCGCTTGAGCAGCACATTATCGAGCGAATAGGCGGCGCCTCCGGCGAGCACCAAGGTGGCGCCCATTGCGAGATTGCAGGCGGCCATCGTCCATTCGTCGATGCAGGTCGCACCCTGCCAGCCGAACATCAGCATCAGCGCCATTGAGAGGCAGACCGAGACCAGCGCCGCGAGGCGCGTCAGCAGCCCGGCCATCAGCGCCGCGCCGGCGATCAGCTCGACAGCGCTGAACAGGATCACGGCGGGATAGAGGAGCCAGAAGTGCTGCAGCAGGAAAGCGATCAGGTGATCCGTGCCGAGCAGTGCGCCGGGCATCGCACTCTGGAGCTTATTGGCCATCCAGGTGGGCGCGTCGGGATCGAGCTTCTCGGGGCCATAGATGAAACGGCGCGAGCCTCCGCCCCAATAGATGAAGCCTTGGATGACCCGCACCGAGAGCAGCGCGATCGCCGCCAGGCGCCAGTGGCGCTCGCCAAGCGTCGCCGCTGCCGCAGGGCGCGATACCGTATTGATCGCCGCGATCGTCATCCAGCGTTCCTTTCCGCGGCGCTTGACGCCTGCCGTCAGCCCGAATTTGCGTAGTTGAAGCCGGCCCGCTGCAGCTCGGGCAAGGTTCCGACCATCCCGGGCGTCAGCACCGCGCCGGCAATCAGGTGATTGGTCAGCTCGGCTGCCAGCGCGGCGTGCGACAATTCATCAGGATTCACCCCGGTGGCGATCAGCGTCCCCGCAAGCTCCCATATGGCGTTGTGGCAGGCGAGGAAGACCACGCCGCGCCGTTGCAGCGCCGGAATGGAGTTGTCGTGCGGCGAGAAGGCGCCTTCGGGATTCTCGTAGTCTTTCGGGTCGGCGGCCGCGCCCTTCTGCTCCGCGATCAGCGTGTTGCTCTGGAATTTTCCGCCCGTCAGCTTCGCAAGCTGGTATTTCTCCCACATCGCCGGCTCGAACAGCGCCATATTCGCGGTGCCGTGCATCGCCGAGACGGCAAGAAAATCCGGATGCCCGAACGACCAGACCTGGGCGTTCAGCGCATTGCGCATCAGGTTCAGCCACGGGCTCGCGATCCCGGCGTTGTCCCACACCTGCTTCGGCTCGCCCCGATAGGCGATCACCTCGGAGAGCGCGGCGTGATCCCATTGGGTGGGATCGTTCAGGATCATCGGCACGGACTTGAAGTCCCGACGGCGCGGCGCGCGGTTCAGGTGGACGGTGAATTTTTCCAGCGATTTTCCCGCGGGCGCCGGCAGCGAAGGTTCCGCTGTGCTCGCCGCCTCATTGTTCAGCGTCGCCAGGCCAGCCGCGCCGGCGGCCATCCCGAGTCCAAACATCTTGAGGGCGAAGCGACGCCCGGCTGCGGTTTTCATGACACTCTACTCTTGCAGGCTGGCGCGCTTCACCTATCGCGTTCGGGCCGGTTGTCGACGCCACAAGAGCGTCGGCAGCCTCTTTGACGGATGCCTCGCCGCCGCCTGAGCGGTGAAATTGTTCATTGCTAGGAATGTAATGAGCGGCTCGGAGGAGCACTTGCGCCGTGTTGCCGCTAACGATCCGGTCTTGCTGTCTTTGGGGCTTACGGACCTTCACGACCTCCGGGCGCGCTTCGCGCCGGCCCGTTGGCTCCATCCGAGCCACGACACATCGGATGGATCTCGGAAATTACGTTTTGGAGAAGAACAGGTCATCAGCAGCAATATAGAAAAAGCATTTTTGAACCTCGTCACTATCTTGGGACAACCCGAGGTCATTAAAGCGACCTTCAAAAGGAGAAATATCATGTCGAGTAAATTGATGATCGTGCTCACGACCGTCGGCGTTGTTGGCTGCTCTTTCGCGAGCGGCGCCTTGGCGGATTCGTATCATGGCACCGACGAAGCCAGCAATTACGACCCGGCGAATGTTTCGCAGGAGGTCGCCGGCTTCGGATATGCCGCAGTCGGCCAAGGTGACGACTGGAGTTATGCATCCGAGCCCCGTTATCACGGCGGCCCGAAGAGCTCATGGTGACGGATCGGTGATGCGGCCGGTTCACGGTCGCGCAAATCAGGTAGGCAACGGCATTTCGTCTTCGCCCACCTGATTTGGGTACCGTGAGGGTGTCGTGCGCGAACGCGATGTCAATCCTTCGGTTGTCCCTTCGGCTTGGCGCCGGCGGGCCCGCGTGGATCGTTCTTGTTGGCCATGCATTTCTTCAGGAAGGCGTCGCGCTTCGCGCCTTCGAGCTTCTGCTCGTCGGCCCCGAAGGTGCAGGTCTCCATTTTTTCTTGCGCCGTCAGCGCGAAGCACGGCGCGCTCGGCAGGGTGAGCATCACGGCAATCACAACGTATCGCAGCATCTTGGCGGCTCCTCGGTCCACGGTCGGCGCACCTTAGCGTAAGCCGGGGATCAAGAGCTACTGCGTTCGCTCACTCCATCCTCGCCCCGATCCCCCGGATCACCTTGCCGAATTTTTCGTAATCGGCGCGGATGCGCGCCAGGAACTCGGCGTCCGTGGTGACCAGCGGCTCGCCGGCGCCGGCCGCCGCCAGCCGCTCGGTCACCTCGGGGAGCACGCGCGCGGCGCTCGCCTCGGCCCGCAGCCGCGCCACGATCTCGGGCGACGTGCCGATCGGCGCGAACAGCCCCTGCCAGAGCGTGACCTCGAAGCCCGGATAGGTTTCGGCGATCGCCGGCAGGTCGGGCATCAGCGGCGTGCGTCGCGCCGCGCTGACCGCAAGGCCGCGCAGCTGGCCGGACAGGATCAGGGGCGCGACCGAGCCGCCCCCGAACATCGCCGCGACGTCGCCGCCGATCACCCCGATCGCGGCCGGGCCGCCGCCGCGGTAGGGCACATGGGTGAGGTCGATGCCGGCCTGCTGCTTCAGGAGCTCCATCGCGAGGTGGTGCTCGCTGCCGTTGCCGATCGACGCATAGAACAGCGGCGGCCGGGCCGCGCGCGCGAGCGCCATGAAGCCGCGAAAATCCTTGCCGGCCGAGAGCGCCGGGTTGGC
>DATBBS010000163.1:0-6522 GCA_036270895.1 Xanthobacteraceae bacterium | reverse complement strand
TTCGGCGTCGCGGTCGACGTGTCGTCGAGCCTGATCATCATGTTCACGATCTACGGCGCCTTCCTGCAGCATTCCGGCGCCGGCAAATTCTTCATCGATTTCTCCATGGCGCTGATGGGCGGCAAGCCCAACAGCGCCGGCCGCACCGTGGTGCTGTCCTCGTTCCTGCTGGGCGGACCGTCGGGCTCGGGGGTCGCCACCACGGTGACGATCGGCGCCGTCGCCTATCCGATGATGGCGCGCGCCGGCTTCGAGAAGAACGCGGCCGGCGGGCTGCTGGCGGCCGGGGGATTGGGTGCGATCCTGTCGCCGCCGGTGCTCGGCGCGGCCGCATTCCTGATCGCCGAGTTCCTCAAGATCAGCTATCTCGACGTGATCTGGATGGCGACGATCCCGACCTGCCTCTACTACCTGTCGCTGCTGTTCATGGTCGAGCTCGACGCCAAGAGGTTCGGCGCCGCCGCCGTGCCCTACGACACCTCGCTGTCGCTGTGGCAGATGACGAAACGCTACGGCTTTCACTTCACCTCGCTCATCGCCGTCATCGTGTTCATGATCGTCGGCTATTCGCCGATGCTCGCGGTGTTCTATTCGACCCTGATGTGCTTCGTGCTGAGCGGGCTCACGCCCGAGACCGCGCTCGCGCCGCGGCCGCTCCTGCTTCTCCTGGTGCTGATCGGGGTTCCGCTCTTCCTGTTCACCGACAACTGGATGCCGATCCTCTTCCTGATCGCCTTCGTCGGGGTGGTGGGCATGAGCCGACGGGATCCCGAGGCGGCCGCCACGTCGAAGAAGCTGGTGCGCTCGCTCGCCGACGGCTCGATCGGCGTGCTCAACGCCGCCACCACCTGCGCTTCCGCCGGCATCATCGTGGGCGTCGTGACGCTCACCGGACTGGGGTTGCGCTTCTCCTCCATCGTGCTCGACTATGCGGGCGGCAGCCTGCTGCTGACCGCGCTCTACACCGCGCTGATCGTGTGGATCGTCGGCCTCGCGGTCCCGGTCACGGCGTCCTACATCATCTGCGCCGTCATCGCGGCGCCCGCGCTCACCAAGCTGGGCGTGCCCGACTTCGCGGCGCACATGTTCATCTTCGACTACGCGGTGCTGTCCGAGGTGTCGCCGCCGACCGCGCTGTCGCCCTTCGCGGCGGCCGCGATCACCGGCGGGGATCCCTACAAGACGACCCTGCAGGCATGGAAATACACCTTGCCGGCCTTCCTGGTGCCGTTCGTCTTCATCCTCGATCCGCAGGGCGTCGGCCTGTTGATGAAGATTCCGGCGGGAGGATCGTGGGTCGATATCGTGGTCATCACGCTCAAGACCGCGGCCGGGCTCGCCGCGCTCGCCGCGGCGGCGCAGAACTGGGCGCTGCGGAAGAACACCGTGACCGAGCGCGTCCTGTGGGTGATCGCCGGCCTGTTGCTGGTGTTTCCGAGCCTGCTGGAGGCGATGGCGGAGCAGTTGTCCGGCTACGATGTGCCGCACCCGGCGCCGTTCGGATTGGTGCTCATGGCGGCATTGTTGGTGCGACAATACATGACGCCGTCGGGGCCCGCCCCGGCGGTCACGGCATAAATCGGCATAATCGGGAGGATCCCATGCTCCGCCATCTATCCATTCGACTCCTGGCCGGCGTGCTAGGCGCGGCTGTGGTCGCGGGCATCGCGTTTGCGCAGGTCAAGGCGATCTCGATCGCCACCGGCGGCACCGGTGGCGTCTACTATCCGCTCGGCGGCGGCCTCGCCAATGTGCTCTCGAAAACGATCCCGGGCCTGCAGGCGACCGCCGAGGTGACGGGCGGCTCGGTCGACAACCTCAAGCTCATCAATTCCGGGCAAAGCGAGCTCGCCTTCGTGATGGCGGACGCCGCACTCGACGCGCTCAATGGCGAGGACAAGTTCAAGGGATCGAAAGTGCCGGTGCGCACCTTGATGGTGCTCTACCCGAACCAGATGCACGTGGTCACCATCGAGGGAACCGGCATCGACAAGCTCGCCGACCTCAAGGGCAAGCGTGTTTCGACCGGTTCGCCGGGCAGCGCCACGGAGGTGATGGCCTTCCGCGTCATCGAGGCGGCGGGGCTCGACAAGGACAAGGACATGAAGCGCGAGCGGCTCGGCGTCGCGGAGTCGGTCAACGCGATCAAGGACCGCAAGATCGACGCCTTCTTCTGGGTGGGCGGATTGCCGACCGCTGCGGTCACCGACCTTGCGGCCACGCCGGGCGTCAAGATGAAGATGATCGATCACTCCGAGGTGGTCGATAAGATGAATGCGAAATACGGCAAGCTTTACGCCGCGAGCTTGATCAAGGCCGGCGTCTATCCGAGCCAGGACAAGGACAACAAGAATACGGTGGTGTGGAATATCCTGGTCGCCAACGCCAACATGCCCGACGAGATGGCCTACAAGGTCGTCAAGACGATGATCGAGAAGAAGGCGGATCTGGTGGCCGTCCATCAGGAGGCCAAGAGCTTCTCGCTCGAAAACCAGATCAAGTCGAACTCCTCGGTTCCCTGGCATCCGGGCGCGGTAAAATATTTCACCGAGCAGGGCGTGAAGATGTGAATGCGGCCGGAGCTACTGCGTCATTGCCCGCGCAAGCGGGCAATCCAGTCCACGCTCGAGCGGGACATGGAAGGCAAGAAGTCGTCCCGATCTGGATTTGAATGCTCAATGAGCGATCCGAGTCCCTGCTCGTCATCGAGTCCCGGAATTACTGGATTGCCCGCTTTCGCGGGCAATGACGCAGTCGGGCGATGACCGAGCCCACACCATCGCGTGCGAAGCCGCCGGCCTCCGGTCGCGTGCTGACCTGGTGGTTCGGGCTGATGAGCATCGCCGGCGTGGCGTTCGGCGCATTTTCGGAAAACCGGCCTTTCGGCGACGATGTGCTGGCGCACCCGCTCATCATATTCTTCGTCGTGGTGGCGGTCGGGCTATTGGGGCTTCGCGTCGCGCTGCGCCGCCCGGTTCCCGAAATCATTTCCGACCGCCTGCTGCTGATCGGTTGCCTGGTAGGGCTCGCCGCGTTTCTCAGCGGTAATTGGCTCGCGGTCAATCTCGTGGCGCTGCGCTAGAGCAGGATGACTTCGAATCGTCATCCCGCTCTAGCTTATTATTGGCGCATGATCTTTTTCGAAAACCGGCGCCCATTTTTCGGGATCATGCTCAAAGGCGCATGGAACTCGCGCCGGTTAACTCGACGTCAAGGTTAATCCGCCAGATAGGTTGACCGTTGTCGAACGGCGACACGCGAATTTTACGCATCGGGTTGCAAGGTCGCGCCCGGTGAGCGTTCGGTTGCGGAGTGTGGTGGTAAGACCCGTCGTGGGCGTGAGCGTTGAGATGCGAATAGCGCGTAGCGTTTCGAAAACGTCCTATCTTCTCCTTGCGGTCGCCTTGTTCGGCATTTCGCCGACGCAGGTCGCCTTCCAGGATGTCGGGTCGTTGATCGGGCCCGCGCCGGCGATGGCCGATCGCATCCGCGAGCATCTCATCGCGTCTCCGTTCGGCACCATTCATGCCGGCCTCTTCACGTTCCCGCAGCCGGCCGGATCGGGCATGCCGGACTTGCGCGAATTCAGGCTGGCGAGCCTCGATCTCGGCGTTCCCGAATTCACCGGTTCGATCGCCACGCGGGCGCTCCCGCCGACGAGCGATCGGACGTCCGGACTGTTGTTCCCCGAGGTCGATCGCACCTTGAAGGGCGATCGGCTGGTGCCCCGCGACCGTCCGGCGCCGGAGACGCCGGCCGCCCCGCAACAGGGCGCGCAGCAAGGCGCGGGCGGCACCTACATGCCGGCGAGCGTCACGTCGACGCCGATCGACCTGCCGGCGGCGCGCGACGGCAATGCGGCCGTTCCCGACGAATCCGCGCCGGACGCCGCGGAGACCAACGCCACTCCTGCGCCTGCCGCCGAGTCACAATCCGCCGACGTCGCAACCGCGGCGGACGCAACCGCCGATCCCGATACGCCCGACGGTCCGGCGTCCGCGCGGATCTATTTCGGCATCGAGCCGATGGGCGGCATGCTCGGCGCGATGCAGCCATGGGCGCCGGACGATCAGCCGATCATCGAGTCGAGCGCCGCCGACCGGGCGGGCGAGCCGCCGGCGACGCCGGCCGCGAAGGGCGGCGAGACGATCGCCAGCAAGGGCGAGGTGACCGGCGCGGGACATCGGCCGCAGACTCCGGCCGAGCGCCTCGGCCTAGGCGGTGCGGCGCGGCAAAAAGCCGAGAAGTGCCTGGCGGATGCGATCTACTTCGAGGCGCGGGCCGAACCGGTGCGGGGCCAGATCGCGGTCGCCCAAGTGGTCATGAACCGCGTCTTCTCCGGCTACTATCCCGGTTCGGTCTGCGGCGTCGTCTACCAGAACAGCCGCCGCCATCTCGCCTGCCAGTTCACCTTTGCGTGCGACGGCATTCCGGAGCGGGTGACCGAGCCCGACGCCTGGCAACGCGCCAAGGAGATCGCGCAACGTACCCTCGACGGCAAGCTCTGGCTGCCCGACGTCGGCAAGGCGACGCATTACCATGCGCGCTGGGTGCGCCCGGGATGGATTCATGAGATGCGCAAGCTCGACCGTATCGGCGTGCACACTTTCTACCGCCCGCGCAATTGGGGCGACGGCGCCGACCAGCCGGTCTGGGGCGACAAGGCGCAGACCCCGGAAGCGGTGAAGGATCTGTGAGGTTGGATTGAATCGCAGGATGGGTTGAGCCCTCGGGTCTTGCCTTCGGCAAGCCCAAGGACAGGCTCCGCGAAACCCATCATTTCCCCATCATTGGATCGATGGGTTTCGCTGCACTCAACCCATCCTACCAATCGCTGCTCACATCTCGATATCCAGCCCCACGTCGAGATTGGGCGACGAATGGGTGATCGCGCCCGACGACAGATAGTCGACGCCGGATTCGGCGATCGCCTTGGCGCTGTCGAGCGTGATGCCGCCCGAGGCTTCGATCACCAGGCGCCCGGCCACCATGGCGACCGCCTTCTTCATGGTGGCGGGGTCCATGTTGTCGAGCAGCGCCACGTCGGCCAAGCCGACGTCGAGCACGGTCTGCAGCTGCGCGAGCGTATCGACCTCGATCTCGATCTTGACCAGGTGGCCGGCGACCGCCTTGGCGCGCTCCAGCACCGCGCGCACGCCGCCCGCGACCGCGATATGGTTGTCCTTGATCAGGATCGCGTCATCGAGCCCGAAGCGGTGGTTGAAGCCGCCGCCGCAGCGCACCGCGTATTTCTGCAAGGCGCGCAGGCCGGGCGTGGTCTTGCGCGTGCAGCACACGCGGGCCTTGGTATGCGCGATGCGACGGACGAATTCCGAGGCCGATGTCGCGATGCCGGAGAGGTGGCCGACGAAATTGAGCGCGACACGCTCGGCCCCCAGGAGGGCGCGCGCGTCGCCCGCGACGGTGATCAGGGGGGCCTTGGATGCCACCGTGGCGCCGTCGCGTACGTGCCCTTTGATTTCGACCGCAGGGTCGAGCATGCGGAACGCGGCCGCCGCCATCGGCAGGCCCGCGATCACCCCCGGCTTGCGCGCCACCATGACGGCGGTGCCGCGCGTGCCATCGGGGATCGTCGCGATCGACGTCACGTCACCGGCGCGGCCGAGGTCCTCGTCGAGCGCGCGCGCGACCGCCTCCTCGATCGCGAGCGGCGACAGGAAGGCGTCCGGGCAGAGCAGGGACATTGGATCTCCCGTATGGCGCCGAGATCCCGGACAGCGGCGCACCGCTGCCGGGATGACGACCTTGTCAGCTCTTGAGATGGATCATGCGCTCGACCGCGCGCCGCGCCTTGCCGGCGATCAGCGGATCAACCACCACCTCCTCCTGCATATAGACGAGGCTGTCGAGGATCTTCGGCAAGGTGATCCGCTTCATGTGCGGGCAGAGATTGCACGGCCGCACGAAGTGCACGTCCGGCAGCTCGGCCTGGACATTGTCGGCCATCGAGCATTCGGTCACCATCACGACCCGGCGCGGACGCCGGTCGCGCACCCAGTCGATCATATGGGCGGTCGAGCCGGTGAAGTCGGCTTCCTCGATCACGTCGGGCGGGCATTCCGGATGCGCGATGATCTTGATCGACGGATCGCTCTCCCGATAGCTGCGCAATTCGTCCGCGGTGAAGCGCTCATGCACCTCGCAGTGGCCCTTCCAGGCGATGATCTTCACGCTGGTCTGCGACGCGACATATTTGGCCAGATACTCGTCGGGCAGGAAGATCACCTTGTCGCTGCCCAGGCTCTCGACCACCTGCAGCGCGTTCGATGACGTGCAGCAGATGTCGCTCTCGGCCTTCACCTCGGCCGAGGTGTTGACATAAGTGACGACCGGCACCCCCGGGAAGCTGTCGCGCAGCATGCGCACGTCCTCGGCCGTAATCGACTGCGCGAGCGAGCAGCCGGCGCGGCGGTCGGGGATCAGAACGACCTTGTCCGGATTGAGGATCTTCGCGGTCTCGGCCCTGAAATGGACGCCGCACTGCACGATCACGCCGGCCTT
>DATBBS010000162.1:0-6310 GCA_036270895.1 Xanthobacteraceae bacterium | reverse complement strand
GCCAGCATCTGGCCGGTCTGGTTGCAGTCGTCGTCGATCGCCTGCTTGCCCAGAATGACCAGGCCGGGTTTCTCGGCCTCGACGATGGCTTTGAGGATTTTCGCCACCGCCAGCGGCTCGACGATCTGGTCGACCTTCACCAGGATGCCGCGGTCGGCCCCCATGGCGAGCGCGGTGCGGATGGTTTCCGAGGCCTGCTGCGTGCCGATCGATACCGCGACGATTTCGGTTGCCTTGCCGGCTTCCTTGAGCCGGATCGCCTCCTCGACCGCGATCTCATCGAACGGGTTCATCGACATCTTGACGTTGGCGAGCTCGACGCCCGTGCCGTCCGCTCTGACCCGAATTTTGACGTTGTAGTCCACCACCCGTTTGACCGGGACCAGAACCTTCATGCGCATAAGCTCCCGCAAGGTCGCGCAAACTATGGCCGGGGCACCGGCCTGTCAACGCGCTGCATTGCAGCAATTTGAGCCGACGACCGCCCGCCCAGGCAGCTTTCGCAGCGTAATACCGCGGCTCAGCGATTCTGCCCCGGCACCCATAATATGTCCTGGGCGCCCTTGTGGTTGAGGAATCGGCTTGCGACGAACAGGAAATCCGACAGTCGGTTGATGTATTTCAGCGCGACCGAAGAGACGGTTTCCTCCGGCTGAGCCGCAAGCTCCACCATCAGCCGCTCGCCGCGGCGGCACACCGTCCTGGCGAGGTGGAGATAAGCGGCCGCCGGCGTCCCGCCCGGCAGCACGAAGGAACGCAGCGGGGCGAGTTCCCCGTTGAGCGCGTCGATCTCCTGCTCGAGCCGCGTCACCTGCGCGTCGCTCACCGCCAGCCGCGCGCCGCCCGGACCCTTGCCTTGCCGGCCCTGGTCGGGCGAGCACAGGTCGGCGCCGAGGTCGAACAGATCGTTCTGGATGCGGACCAGCATGGCGTCGACCGTGGGCGCGTCCCCGACATGCAGGCGCGCAATCCCGAGACAGGCGTTGAGCTCGTCGACGGTGCCGTAGGCGGCGATGCGCAGATCGTATTTCGGGCGCCGCTCCCCGGTGCCGAGCGCGGTCGTCCCGTCGTCGCCGGTGCGCGTATAGATGCGGTTGAGAACGACCATCGGGATGCTCCGGGCTGGCGGTCCGACTCTGACCTATCGTCCCATGAACCAGATCGTCACCATGATGACGATGATCGCCACCAGTTGCAGCACCACGCGCAGCCGCATCAGCTTTTGCGACGTGTTGGGCGAGCCGCCGCGCAGCATGTTGGTGAGGCCGAGCAGGAGCACGAGCGCGACGGCGCCGATGGCGATCGGTACGGCATAGAAGGCGAGAAAGTTGGCCATGACATCCTATTAGCATTCGGCGGTGCGAGCCGCTATCAGGGTGGCGAGATTTTACAAGCTGTGCCGTCCTCTGGTGATGCCGCCATGCCCGAAAAGCCTTCACGGTCCTTGAAGTCGCGCACGCTCGCCGCGCAGGCGCTCGGAGCGATCGAGCCCGCCACCAAGGCGGTGGTGCCGCCGGTACACCTGGCGACCACCTATCTGCGCGACCCCGACAATCAATACCGCGCGGGCCTCGTCTACGGCCGGCCCGACAATGCGACGGTGCGGCAGGGCGAGCGCGTGATCGCGGCGCTCGAGGCGGCCGACGACGCGCTGCTGCTCGGCTCGGGCATGTCGGCCGCCACGGCCGCCGTGATGGGGCTGCCGGGTCCCTCCCACATCGTGGCGAGCGCGGTGATGTATTGGGGGTTCCGCAACTGGCTCGTGACCGAAGCGCCGCGTTTCGGCCATCGCGTCGACCTCGTCGACACGACGGATCTTGCAGCCGTGCGCAAGGCGGTGCGGCGCGGAAAGACCAGGCTCGTATGGATCGAAACCCCGGGCAATCCGCTGTGGGCGATCACCGACATCGCCGCCGTCGCCGAGATCGCGCACCGGGCGGGCGCGCGGCTCGCCGTCGACTCGACGGTGGCGACGCCTGTGTTCACCCGGCCGATCACGCTCGGCGCCGATCTCGTGATGCATTCGGCCTCGAAATATCTGAACGGCCATTCCGACGTGATCGCGGGCGCGCTGGCGACGGCGCGCAGCGATGACTGGTGGACGCGGATCAAGACGCTGCGCGCCCAGCACGGCCTGATCCTCGGGCCGTTCGAGGCTTGGCTGCTGCTGCGCGGGATGCGCACGCTCGAGGCGCGGGTGAAGGCCGCGACCGAGAGCGCGGTGCTGCTCGCCACCTGGCTGCGCCGCCACCCGGACGTCGCGGCCGTTCTCTATCCGGGCCTGCCGGATCATCCGGGCCACGCGGTCGCGGCGCGGCAGATGACCGGTTACGGCGCCATGCTGTCGATCCGCCTGCGCGGCGGCGAGCGCGCCGCGATCGCGGCGGCGGCGCGGGTGCGCCTGTGGAAACGCGCGACGTCGCTCGGCGGCGTCGAAAGCCTGATCGAGCACCGCGGCTCGGTGGAAGGGCCGTCATCGCCCTGCCCGCCCGATCTCCTGCGCCTTTCGGTCGGCCTGGAGGATCCGGAGGATCTTTTTGCCGACCTCGATCGCGCGTTGCGTGCATCAAGTGGCGCGAAGCCGGCACGGAAATCCCGGACGAGGCCAAAGCCGTGAGCGGCCGTATCGTGGTTCTGGGCGCGGCCGGTCGGCTCGGACGCGCCGCGGCGGAAGCGTTTCGCGATGCCGGCTGGTCGGTCGCGAGCCAGGTGCGCGGAACATCCGCGCCGCGCGCCGCACCGGGCACGGAGATCATCGAGGTCGATGCGCGCGACGCCGAGTCCCTCATCGAGGCCGCGCAAGGCGCCGACGTGATCCTCAACGCGCTCAATCCGCCTTATACGGCCTGGCCGAAATTCGCGATGGCCTATGCGGAGGCAGGGATCGCGGCGGCGCGCGCGTCGGGCGCCACCCTGATGTTTCCCGGCAACGTTTACAATTACGGCCCGCCCATTCCGCCGACGCTCGATGAGGCGACGCCGATGCGTCCGCTCACGCGCAAGGGCCGGCTGCGCCTGGAGATCGAGCAGCGCATGCAGGACGCGGCGCGCGACGGGGCGCGTGTCATCGTGGCGCGGGCGGGCGACTTTTTCGGCGGCGCCGCGCTCGGCTCATGGTTCGACCGGGTGATCGTCAAGGAGATCGCCGGCGACACCGTCACTTATCCGGGCGCGCTCGACGTGACGCATGAATGGGCCTATGTGCCCGACCTCGCGAGCGTGCTGGTGCGGCTCGCCGCAACGCGCGAGCGGCTCGCGCCCTTCGAAAATTTCGGTTTCCCCGGCCACGCCGTCACGGGCCGCGAGCTCGCCGCCACGATCAGCCGGGTGCTCGGACGCAAGCTGAAGGTGGCGCAGATGCCCTGGCTCATGCTGCGGCTGCTCGCGCCGGTGGTGCCGATCTTTCGCGAGCTCACCGAGCTCGCCTATCTGTGGAATGAGCCGCACCGCATCGACGGGCAGAAGCTCACGGCCGCGATCGGCGAGGTGCCGCGCACGCCGTTCGAGACGGCCATCGCGGCCGCGTTGGATGACCTCGGGTTGATCGGCCGCCGCGGACGCGGACGGTGAAAGAGCCATCGCTCGTCCGCGGCTTTTCGTGCCTTTCTCTCAAGGAATAAGATGACGCAGGCCCAGGATCGGGATTCCCTCGTCTTGCATCAACGCGGCGTGGCGGGAGTGGCCGCCGGTGGCTGGACCGCAGGAGCGCTCGCGGGTCGCGCCGCCGCAGGGGCAGCGGCAGCCCGCGCGCGTGGCTCACAGCGGCCGTTCACCATGCGCATTTTCCGCGCGTCGCACCTGCGGACCGCGGCGCGCACCTTCGAATTCTTTACGCAGATGCCATCGACCAGCTGGCGTCCCAGGCCGCATCCCTGGCGAACCGCAATGACCAAATCCTCCGGCTGCTGGAGCGGGACGTAGGGCATGCTCTGTGCTGACGACACAACCGTAAGCGCGAGCGCAACGACGATGGGCCTGATCATTGTTTCTCTCCGGTTGTCGCTGGAATGCGGAGAAAATCACGCTTCCGTCGTCGGCCTCTTGATTTAGGTCAACCCGTGCAAAAATTGGGACGCAATCAGGACATGGCGGATCTGCCCGGTCGTCCGGCAGCCGTCGTCAATTCGACCCGTCCAGCAATCGTCGCGCGATCACCTGCGCCTGGATCTCCGCCGCGCCCTCGAAGATCGACAGGATGCGGGCATCGCACAGGATGCGCGAGATCGGGTATTCGAGCGCAAAACCGTTGCCGCCGTGGATCTGCACCGCGTTGTCGGCCGCCGCCCAGGCGACGCGCGCCGCGAGCAGCTTGGCCATGCCGGCTTCGAGATCGCAGCGCCGTCCCTTGTCCTTCTCGCGCGCCGCGTAATAGGTGATCTGGCGGGCGATCATGATCTCCACCGCCATCATGGCGATCTTGTCGGCGACGCGCGGGAAAGCGACGATGGGTTCGCCGAACTGTTGGCGCGCCTGCGCGTAGCTCATCGCCTGCTCCATCGCGGCCTGCGCCACGCCGATGGCGCGCGCCGCGGTCTGGATGCGCGCCGACTCGAAGGTCGCCATGAGCTGCTTGAAGCCCATGCCCTCGACGCCGCCGAGCAGGTTCTCGGCCTTCACCTCGAAGCCGTCGAACGCGATCTCGTATTCCTTCATGCCGCGATAGCCGAGGACCTCGATCTCCGTGCCCGACATGCCGGGCGCCGGAAACGGATCGGCGTCGCTGCCGCGCGGCTTCTCGGCGAGCAGCATGGAGAGTCCCTGATAGCCCGGCTCCTTGGGATTGGTGCGCACCAGCAGCGTCATCAGGTCGGCGCGCACCGGATGGGTGATCCAGGTCTTGTTGCCATGAACTTTGTAGGTGTCGCCCGAGCGTGTCGCGCGGGTGCGCAGCGAGGCGAGGTCGGAGCCGGTATTGGGCTCGGTGAAGACCGCCGTCGGCAGCACCTCGCCGGAGGCAAGCTTCGGGAGCCATGTGCGCTTCTGGTCCTCGGTGCCGCTGCCGAGGATGAGCTCGGCGGCGATCTCGGCGCGCGTGCCGATCGAGCCGACCCCGATATAGCCGCGCGACAGCTCCTCGGACACGACGCACATCGATTCCTTGCCGAGGCCCATGCCGCCATATTGCTCGGGCAAGGTGAGCCCGAACACGCCGAGCTCGCCCATATGCGCGATGGTGTCGAGCGGGATGTAGGCGTTGGTCCGGTGCCACCCATGGGCGTGCGGCGCGACTTCGCTGTCGGCGAAGCGGCGCATCTCCTCGCGGATCTGCTCGAGCGTCTCGTCGAGCAGGCAATCGCCGACCGTCGCCATTGGCTGCTCGCGCATGAGCGCGACCAGGCGGGCGCGGTTTTGCGCCGAGTTGCCGGCGACGACCGCCGCCTCCAAGGCCGGCGTCACGCGCGCCGCCACCTTGGCGGCGCCGAGCCCGAGGTCGCGCAGGCGCACGATCTCGCCCTGGCTCATCGGAATGCCGCCGAGAATCTGGGCGAAATACTCGGCCAGGCCGATGCGGACGATCAGCTCCTCGGTCTCGCCGAGACGGCCGGCGTCGCGCGCGCGCGCCGCATAGGCGGCGAGCTGGCGCATCACCTGCACATACGTCGCCAGCCACGCGAGCCCGTGGGCGGCGCGCTGCTCGCGGTCGAGCATGCTGTTGACGGGGCGGCCGTCGACCGTGACGCGCGCCCTGATCTCGATGACGGCTTCCGCCAGCAGCGATTCGGCGGCCGCCGTCGCCTCCTGGGCGAGCGCCACCGGATCGTGTCCGGAATCACTCGCCACATGGTCATGGGCATGGGCAGCGGTCATTGCGGTCTCCGTGCGGGACTGCGGGCCAGGAATTTGCTCGCCCACACTATGCGTGCAGTGCACAATCTTGCAAATCAGCCTTTCGGGCGATGGCCTTCCCTTGCCAAGCCGGCCGCGATCCGGGAAGGGTGCGTGCTCAACATTGCGGGTTCCGACCGTGCGATTGCTCCGCCTGTGCTACGACATCGCCTACGATGCCTATGACGGCTTTCTGCGCGACGACGGCTGGGCGATCGCGAGCCACATCGCGCTGTCGACCCTGATGTCACTGTTTCCCTTCCTGATTTTCATCACGTCGCTGACCGGCTTTCTGGGTTCCCAA
Source organism: Xanthobacteraceae bacterium (assembly GCA_036270895.1). Taxonomy (GTDB): domain Bacteria; phylum Pseudomonadota; class Alphaproteobacteria; order Rhizobiales; family Xanthobacteraceae; genus JAVDCA01. Next base: position 180 of record DATBBS010000162.1, on the reverse strand, counting down.
AAACTCGCCGATCAGGTCGCCTTTCTGCTGCTCGACACCTGGCCGGCCGAAGTGGCGGGGCCGATCTCCTCCGAGATCGCGGGCGTGCTGACCAATGCCCATGGCGGACTGCTCACCTTCGGTGTCGCGCTGGCGATCTATTTCTCGTCGAGCGGCGTCGAGAGCCTGCGCATCGGCCTC
>DATBBS010000161.1:0-3454 GCA_036270895.1 Xanthobacteraceae bacterium | reverse complement strand
GAGCACGCCGAGCGCCGCGACCGCGGTGACGGCGGCGTCGGCCGCGGTGCCGCCCGCGCGCAGCGTCTCGAGCGCGGCCACGCTCGCGAGCGGGTGCGAGGTCGCCACCATGCCGTCCTCGGCAAAGACGGGCGAGCGGCCAGGGAGATGAAAATCGCGCGTCATCGGGTCCTGGGTCCTGGCGAAGGCACCGGTCAGACGGCGTGGCTGCGGTCGACGGCTTCGATCGCAATGGCGCGCGGCGCGGCGCGGACCGCGAAGCCGGCCGCCACGTCGGCGAAGCCGATCACGACAAGCAGGAAAAAGGTGCCCGAGGCCGCCTGCCTGACCAGCAGGAACTCGGCGATCATCGCGCCGAACAGCAGCGCCGCCAGAAGGTGGTCGACGACCGTGCGGATCGCGAGCCGCGTCGATTTGAGAATCTCGAAAAACAGGATCGCGATGGCGCCGGCGACCAGAAGATCGCCCGGCGTCAGGGACCAGTCCGCGCCCGACATCAGCCGGATGGTCGCCATCTCGTGCGACCACTCGACGCCCGGCAGCAGGAAGGCGATCATGTTGTAGATCGCGAAGGGAACGACGAGCAGCGGAAATCCGATCAGGAACATGGCCGCCTCCCCGGCGCCGCGCCGGCCGCATGGGCGGCGGCGACCGCAGCCGCCGCGGGTCTATCGGAAGCGGCTAGCGAGTGGATCAAACCTCGGTCTTGGGCTTGAGCACCTGGCGCCCGCGATACATGCCGGTCTTGAGATCGATATGGTGCGGACGGCGCAGCTCGCCCGAATCCTTGTCTTCCACATAGGTCGGACGCTTGAGGGCGTCGGCGGAGCGCCGCATGCCGCGCCGCGACGGCGAGGTCTTTTTTCGAGGCACGGCCATGGCATTGTTCTCCTTGAATTATTTGCGGCGCCCCGGGCGCCCAAGATGCCGGATGGGTTCGGAAGCCGGGCTTATAATGGAAGCCGCCGATCGACGCTAGGGGTTCGGTGCGCCCCGGCGGCGGCGCTTATGGCCCCCGCCGGGCCCGCACGCAGGCATCGAGCGTGGGCGAGGCCGCCATCCGTCCCTGGTAGATTCCGGCGAGGCGGGCCAGGGAGGGCGTGGGTGCGCGCGCGTCCCGCCGATGCGGGTTGGGCAGCACCGCCGCGAGCAGCGCCGCCTCCCGCGCATTGAGGTCGCGCGCCGGCTTGTTGAAGGCGCGGCGGGCCGCCGCCTGGGCGCCGAACTCGCCGTTCGGCCCCCACTCGACGATATTGAGATAAATCTCGAGCTGGCGGCGCTTGGGCAGCACCAGGTCGAGCCAGAGCGCGAGGGGGAATTCGAGGATCTTGCGCACGAAGCTGCGGCCCTGCCACAGGAACAGATTCTTGGCCAACTGCTGCGTGATGGTGGAGCCGCCGCGCGCATCGGCGAGGTCGTCGAACTCGTCGATCCCGCGCACCACCTCGCGCAACTGCGAGAAATCGACGCCGTGATGCACGCAGAAGCGGGCATCCTCGGCCGAGATCACCGCAAGCCCAAGGACCGGTGCGATGCGGTCGATCGGAACCCAGTTGCGCTCGACGCGCGCGCCGGTGATCGAGCGCCACAGCATCAGGGTCGAGACCGGATCGATCGTCCGGTAGAACGGGGCGAGCAGGTAAGGAACGGCGAGCAGGATCACGACGAGCACGACGCAAACCCGCACGAGCCGCCAAAGCGCGCCGCCATCGGAACGGGATCTGCCTGCCACGGAGTGGACCCTTGGTGACGCACGGGCTTGCCCGTGGCTATCGGTACCGCCCATCATAGGGCGAGGATGAGATGACGACAAAAGCCGGGAGACATGCGATGCGCGCCGTATTGATCGGGCTTTGGCTGCTGCTGGCCGCGCTGCCGGCGCGCGCCGACGACAAGGACAGGATCGTCGGAACCTGGAAGCTGGTCTCGGTGGTCTATGAGGACCAGCAAACGAAGGAGCGCACGCCGGTCTATGGCGAGCATCCCAAGGGCTATCAGATCGCAACCCCGGAGGGGCGCTGGCTCGCGCTGGTCACCGCCGAAGGCCGCAAGGTGCCGCAGACCGACGAGGAGCGCGCCCAGGCGCTGCGCACCATGATCTCCTACGCGGGCCGCTACCGGGTCGAGGACGGCAAGGTGGTCACCAAGGTGGAAGTGGCCTGGAACGAGGCATGGGTCGGTGGCGAGCAGACCCGCTTCATCCGCTTCGACGGCGAGCTGTTGCACATCGAGAGTCCGGCAATGCCGCATCCCAATCTCGCCGGCAAGGTGGTGCGCGTGATCGTGACGTGGCAGCGCGACAAATGACGGCGTCGAAGCCCGCCAAAAAGCTGCCGCGTATCCTGCGGATCGTGCGCTCGCGCCCGCGCCTGTTCCTGTGCGCCGCGCTGATGCTGGTCATCATCGTGCTGCTGCCGGGCGATTGGCGCTGGCCGACGCGCTTCCTGGTCGGCTGGGATATCGGCGTCGCGGTCTATCTCGTGGCGGCATTCGCCGCCATGGCGGACTGCGACATCGACCATATGCGGCGGCGATCGGCGCTGATGGACGAAGGACGTATCGCGATTCCAACGCTGACCGCATGCGCGGCGCTCGCCAGCCTGGCGGCGATCCTCATCGAGCTCGGCGACAAGAACGCCACCCACGAGCCGCGGCACCTTGCGCTCGCCCTCGTCACCATCGCGCTGTCCTGGGCCTTCACCCACACGATCTTCGCGCTGCATTACGCGCACGAGTTCTATGCCGAGAAGCGCTACGAGAATGGCGGCCTCGCTTTTCCGGGCAAGGCGGCGCCCGACTATTGGGACTTTCTTTATTTCTCGCTGGTCATCGGCATGACGTCGCAGGTCTCGGACGTGGGGGTGACGGCCAAGGAAATCCGCCGCACCGTCATGGCGCATGGGGTTGTGTCGTTCTTCTTCAACGCCACGCTGGTGGCGCTGATGGTCAACATCGCGGCGAGCGCGCTGGCGGGGTGAGAGGGTCTGATGAGCTTACGTCATGGCCGGGCTTGTCCCGGCCATCCACGTCTTGCTTGCTGCTCACCTGCAAAGACGTGGATGCCCGCGACATAGGCGAGCGAAGCGACGCCGTTCTTCGAACGGCTATGCGCAGGCATGACGTACGAATTGGCCCCTATTCCGCCGCGGTGCGCCCTGCCCCGCCGTTGCCGTAGCGGCGCTCGATGTAATCGATCACCATGGTCTTGAAGTCGGCGGCGAGCGTGGGCCCGCGCAGCGTCGCGGCTTTCTTGCCGTCGATGAAGACCGGCGCGGTCGGCGTCTCGCCGGTGCCGGGCAGCGAGATGCCGATGTCGGCATGCTTGCTCTCGCCCGGCCCGTTGACGATGCAGCCCATCACCGCGACGTTGAGCGCCTCGACGCCGGGATATTGCGTTTTCCACGCCGGCATCGAGTCGCGGATGAAGCTCTGGATGTCGCGGGCGAGCTCCTGG
>DATBBS010000160.1:0-1630 GCA_036270895.1 Xanthobacteraceae bacterium | reverse complement strand
GGCCGCTGACCTCGTAATTGGCCGGGTTCATCGAGACGTGCTGCGTCACGGTATGGATGTCGCGGAAGCAGCGTTCGAGCGGGTTGCGCGTGTAGATCGCTGCGCCGCCCGCGTCGGTGTACATCAGATCGACCGCCTGCACCGCCGCCTGTACCGCGTGCGTGCGCGCAAGGCGCAGCACCGCAATTTCGCGCACCGACAGCTCGCGCCCATCCTGTGCCGCTTGCCATGACTGCGCGACCGAGTCATAGAGAAGCGCGCGGCCGGAGAGATAGAGCGCCTCGGCGCGCGCGACATCGGCCTGGACCGTCGTCCGTTCGGCAAGCGGTACTCCGGCGCCGGCCGGCCGCTTGCCGCCGGCCGCGATCTCGACGAGCGTGTCGATTGCCGTCCGCGCAATGCCGAGCGGCAGGGCCGCCATCATGTTGTCGAGCAGCGCCTGGCGCGGCAGCCGGTACAGCGCTCCCGGCGCGCGCGGCGCGGCGTCGAACGGGATCGCCCGCGTTCGCGCGACGAACAACCCGGAGACCGCATAATCGTCGCTGCCAGTGCCGCGCAATCCGCCGACATCCCAGTTGTCGATCAGTTCGCCGTCCGCAGCCGGGAAGAACACGAGCCAAGCTTCCGCCGCCGGCGGCCGAAACGCATCGTCGTCGCCCCCGCCGCCGCGCTCGACCAGGCAGCCGGCGTTCCACCACGCCGAGTGGCGGATGCCGCTGGCGAACGACCACCGGCCGTCGACGACAAAGCCGCCGTCGACCGGGCGGGCGCGGCCGGTCGGCCGCAGGGCGCCGGCCACGACGGCGTCTGGCGCGCCATAGATCTCGCGCGCGGCATCGTCGGGCAGGAATGCCGCCCACAAGCCATAAGTGGCGCCGAGCATCAAGTTCCATGCCGGTGCGGCGTCGGCGCGGGCGATCTCCTCGACGACGATCATCGAGGTGATCGGGTCGATTTCGAGGCCGCCCAGCGCCTTCGGGATGTACATCCGGAACAGCCGCGCCTCGTGCATCGCCGCCAGTACCTGCGCCGGCAGCCGCCGCTCGCGCTCACCCTCGTCGCGGCAGGCGCGCACCAGCGGCGCGATGCTCCGTGCAGCCTCGATCAGCGCCGCATCCGCGACCGTCCGGTCCATCATGCCCCTGCTTCATGCAGCAGCTCGATTGCTTTGAGGTGGTCACGCACGATGATGTCGGGAATATCTGGTGGCGGTGCACTGCCTTGCGCCGTCAGCAGCCGACCCGGCCGCTCCGGCGCGCGGCCGAAGCCGCACGGCGCGGCGAGACCAAATTCCACGAGATGCCGCCGCGCTGTCTGCAGCTGACGGCGTAAGCCGTCGGCATCATGCATGTGGTGGATGGCGCCGAGGTAAACCTTGGCGGCCGGCGCCCGCAGCCCTTCGAGCGGCGCGAAAAACGCTTCGTCCGCGGTGCCGAGCGTCGGCAGATGCAGGAAATCGACGCGGCGCCCAGAGGCCGCGATCACCGCATTGAGCAGCATAACGGTGCCGCCGAGATCGGGGGGCTGGCGCGACGGCCAGCCGCTAGCGTGCCGAAGCAGCCGTGATAGCCGAGAGCAACTTCTTGCGGGATGGCGGGCGCGATATCGGCCGCCGGCGCCGCCAGCCGCG
>DATBBS010000159.1:0-2093 GCA_036270895.1 Xanthobacteraceae bacterium | reverse complement strand
CCTGAAGGGCTGGAGCACCGACGGACCGCGCGGCCGGGTCTCGATCGATCCGGACACCCGCGACGTGATCCAGGACGAGCGCGCCATGGAGGTCTACCGCAAGCCCGACGGCAAGCTCGGCCTCAAGGTGCTGGGCACGGTCGCCCAGGTCAAGGACCAGTGCAAAGCCCAGAAGGTCGGCCGCTGCGGGCAGACGCAGTAACGGTGGACCGAGGGCGAAACAGAACCTCCGTCCTGTTGTCATTGCGAGCGAAGCGAAGCAATCTCAGGGTGATCCGCTGAGATTGCTTCGGCCTGCGCCGCATGCCTCGCAATGACGGGCGGACCGGGGGCCTGAATCGTGTCGCCGACGGCGAACATCATCGTCAGCATCCTGTTCGACGGGCTGGCCTACGCCATGTTCCTGTTCATCGTGTCCGTGGGCCTGTCGGTCACCATGGGACTGATGGGCTTCGTCAATCTGGCGCACGGGGCCTTCGCGATGGCGGGCGGCTATATCGTGCTCACCGCGATGCGCAGCTGGGACGTGCCCTTCTTCCTGGCGCTGGTCCTGACCTTCGTGCTGGTGGGGGCCGCCAGCGTGGTGTTCGAGCGCACCCTGTATGCGCGGCTCTACAAGGCGACCGAGCTCGAGCAGGTGCTGCTCACCATCGGTCTCGCCTTCATGGCGATCGCCACCTTCACTTATCTCTTCGGACCGCGTCCGCAGAGCATCGCGCTGCCAGCCTATCTCACGGGCCAGATCGACGGCGGATTCCGCACCTTCCCGGCCTACCGCGTCTTCGTCATCGGGGTCGGGGCCGCGTTGATCGCCGTGCTGTGGTACGGCTTCGAGCGCACCAATATCGGGGCGAAAATCCGCGCCGCGGTCGACAACCGGCGCATGGCGCAATCGATCGGCATCGACGTCGACCGGCTGTTCACGCTCACCTTCGCGCTCGGCAGCGGGCTCGCGGCGCTCGGCGGCGGGCTCGCGATCCAGCTCTTCGGCCTCACCCCGAGCTTTGCGGTGCTCTATCTCGTTTTCTTCCTGCTGGTGGTCGCAGTTGGCGGCCTCGGCAGCCTCAAGGGCACGCTGGTGGCCGCGATCCTGCTCGGCGTCTCCGACACCGCGGGCAAATACATGTTCGCCGATGCGGGCGGCTTTTTCATCTACGCGCTGGCGGTCCTGATCCTGCTGATCAGGCCGGCGGGACTCTATGGCCGTGACTGACGCTCTCGCGACCAGCCCGACGGGCCCGGATGGATCGAACCCATCGACGCGCACGCGCTCGCTCGCGTTTCTCGCCGATCGCCACCGCTTCCGGATATGGGAAGCGCTGCCCTGGGGGCTGGCGCTCGCGGCCTTTTGGCTTTTCCCCGACCGGATGACTTTCGGCAGCCAGGTCCTGGTGATGGTGCTGTTCGCGCTCTCGCTCGACCTCATCCTCGGCTTTGCCGGAATCGTCACCCTCGGCCAGGCGGCATATTTCGGCGTCGGCGCCTATACGGTCGGGCTGCTCGCCGCCCACCTGAACTGGGGCGAGCCGATCAGCGGGCTTTTTGCGGCGGCCGCAGTCGCGGGTGCGGTCGGCTGCGCCACCGGCTTTCTGCTGCTGCGCTATCGCGGGCTCACCTTGCTGGTGCTCACCCTGGCCACCGCCATCATGCTGCAGGAGCTCGGCAACCTGTTCCCGCGCCTCACCGGCGGGTATGACGGGCTCCCCGGCCTCATTTTCAAGCCGTTGTTCGGCGTCTTCGACTACGACCTCTACGGCCACGTGAATTATTTCTACGTGCTCGGCGTGTTGTTCGTGCTGTTCTGGCTGGTGCGAAGGATCGTCCATTCGCCCTTCGGCCAGACGCTCGCCGGCATCCGCGAGAATGTGGGTCGCATGCATGCCATCGGCTCGCCCGTTCAGCCTCGGCTCGTCGTGGTCTACACCATCGCGGCCGCGATCTCGGGAGTGGCAGGCGCGCTGTTCACCCAGACCAACGCCTATGTGACGCTCGGCGTGTTCGATTTCGACAATTCCGCCGGCGTCATGGTGATGCTCATCCTCGGCGGCACCGGCCGGCTCTACGGCGCCTTCGTGGGCGCCGTCATTTACATG
>DATBBS010000158.1:0-6979 GCA_036270895.1 Xanthobacteraceae bacterium | reverse complement strand
GGCTCGACGCAGTATGACTTTCCGGTGCTCGCCAATCAGATCTTCGGCTACAAGTTCAAGGTCGTCACCGGCTACGAGAGCACGCCGAAGATCCATCTCGCGATGGAGCGCGGCGAGGTGTCCGGCAACGGCGCCACCAATTGGACGACGCTCAAGCTGCTCAACTCCAATTGGATCGAGGAGAAGAAGGTCAGGGTGCTGGCGCAGTGGGGGCTCAAGAAGCATCCCGACCTGCCCGACGTGCCGCTCGTCCTCGACCTCGCCAAGAGCGACGCCGACAAGCAGGCCTTGCGGCTCGGGCTCGCGCGCCTCGAATATGGGCGGCCGTTCTTCCTGCCGCCGGGCGTGCCGGCGGACCGCGTCGAGGCGCTGCGCCGCGCCTTCGACGCCGCCATGAAGGACCCGGCGCTCTTGGCCGAGGCCGAGCAATCCAAGATCGAGATCGAGCCATTGACCGGCGAGGAGGTCGCCGACCTGGTGAGGCAGGTCAACGCCACGCCGCCCGAGGTGGTGGCGCGCGTGCGCGCCGCGATGGAAAAGAAGTAGGGCCCGCGCTCGCTACGGGCGAGCAGTCTCACTCCGGCTTGTAGTCGGTCCGCGCCGTGTTGGCGATCTTGACCAGGGCCTCGGCGGCATGCCGGTCGCTCTTGAGGAAGGCCACGAATTCGGCTTGCGTCCCCGCCGCGGGGACCACCGCCTGGCGGTCAAGGAAGTCGGTGAATTTCGGATCGCGGAAGACCGCCACGAACTCGCTGTTCAGCTTCTCGACGATGGCGGCCGGCGTGCCCTTCGGGGCCGCTAGGCCCCACCAGCCGAAGCCCGGATAGCCGAGCCCGGTCTCGGCGAAGGTCGGCACGTCCGGCACGAGCGGCGAGCGCTTGGGCGACGACACCGCGAGCGGCCTGATCTTGCCGGTCGCCATCAGGCCGAGAAAATTCCCCAGGCCCATCTTCGCGATCTGGAGCTGGCCGGCCACCAGCTCGGTGGCGATCGGGCCGCCGCCGCGATATGGAATGCCGACGATGCCGCCACGCCACTCGTTGTTCATCCAGCGCAAGAACAAGTCCGGATAAGAGCCTGGCCCCAACGTGCCGAAATTGAACGCGGTCGGCTTGCGCTGCACCAGGGTCTTGAGGTCCGCGACCGACTCGACGCCTAGCGAGGTGTTGACGAACAGCGCCTCGACCAGGAGAAACAGGTTGGTGATCGGCACGAAGTCATGATCGGCGTCGTAGGGCAGGCGGTCGAAAATCAGCGGATTGATCGACAGGGTCGAGTGATAGACGAGGCAGAGCGTGTAGCCGTCGGGCTGCGCCTGGGCGCAGGCCTGAGCGCCCGGAATGCCGGAGGCGCCGCCCTTGTTCTCGATCACGAGCTGGCCGAGCCGGGGCGCGAGCTCGTTGGCGGCCGCCCGCATGATGACGTCGGTCACGCTGCCGGCGGCGATCGGCACGATCAGCCGGATCGGGCGATCGGGATAGCCTTGCGCATGCGCCGGCATCGCGCCCGCAAGCGCCGCAAGCGCGACCAGCAGACGTGACAGGAACCTCATGGCGGTGGCTTTCCTGTGCATGTGTGGGTCCTCCCCGCCGGACGACCGGCGGGGAGGGCGATGTGCGAAGCACGCGCCTATTTCAACTGGTCGGCGACCTTGTCGATGCCGGTCTTGGCGCAGGCCTCGTCCTTGTCGCCGCCCGGCGCGCCCGACACGCCGACCGCGCCGATGACGTCGTCGCCGATCTTGATCGGCAGCGCGCCTTGCGACGCGACGATGTTGGCGAGATGCACCTGTCCGAGCGTGGGCTCGGCCTTGACGCGCGTCGCAAACTCACCGGACGGAATGCGGAAGGTGCGCGACGTATAGGCCTTGCGCATGGAGTTCTCCATGGTGTGCGGCGAGGCGTCGTCGCCCCGCAGCGCCACCAGCACCTCGCCGTTGCGGCCGACCACATGCACGGAGACGCGATGGCCTTGACCCTTGCAGGTCGCCGCGGCGGTGGTCGCGATGGTGACCGCGGTGTCGAGCGACAGATCCTTGCGGGCGAGCAGGTCGGCGCTCGCCGGCGCAGCGAGCGAGGCGGCGAGCATCGCGATGGAAGCGGCTCCGGCAAGACGGCAGGCAGACGCGGACATGGAATTCCTCCCTGGAATGAATCCGCCGCATGTGGCTGCGGCGTGAGGCGGGAGGATAGCCCGTCCTGGTCCGGCTTGTCCCGGCGTCTTGGGGCATTTTCAGGCGCGGCCAATCGCCCTGGAAAATGCGACCCCTCTTGCTCTGGCCCTATTTGAGCTGGTCCTGGACCTTGTCGATGCCGGCCTGTACGCACGCCGGGTCGACGCCGGGCGAGCCCGACAGACCCACCCCGCCGATCACGTCATCGCCGACCCGCAACGGAATGCCGCCAGGAATCCCGATGACGCCGGGCAGCGTCGCCTGCTGGCGGCGCACCGCCTCGGTCTCCATGCGCTTGGCGAATTCTTCCGAGGTCATCTTGAAGGTGCGCGCCGTATAGGCCTTGCGGCGGGCGTTCTCCATCGTGTGCGGTCCGGCGTCGTTGGCGCGCAACGCCACCATTACGTCGCCGCCGCGATCGACCACGACGACGGAGACCGCATAGCCTTTGGCCTTGCAATCCTCCAGCGCGCCGGTCGCGATCGTCAGCGCCATCGGATAGGACAGGTCTTTGCGCTGCAGCAACTGCGCGCTCGCGGGCGCGGCGACCAGCAACACGAGGGGAACGGCGGCGAAGCGCCAGGCGGACGGGAACGCGGACATGAAGCAACCTCCCTGATGGCCGCCTCATGGTGGCGGCGGGCGCAGGAAGATTATCGCATTCCGATAACGGTTGGCGGCTCAATTGGGCGTGACCTCAGCCCCCGCCGCGCTTGAAATATTGCACCGCGCGTTCGTGCTTGAGGGCGGCGGCGCGCGTCCCGAAGGTGCCGAGATTGCGGCACTTGCCGGTCTTTGGGTTGATCTTGCGCGAATAGAGCCGGTACTGGCCCGATTTGAGCTTGCGGATCATTGAGCTTCCCCGGCAGCGCGGGGCTATGCGTTACCGGTACGGGCGCCCGCGATAGTCCGGCGCGGGAAACGTCTGTTGCGGCGCGTAGGTCGGTTGGGCGTATCGGTCGTCATAGGACCCGGTGAAGGACGAGCCATAGGGCCGTTGCGCGAAAGACGGCGGCGGCGCCTCGTCCGGGACGTATTGTGTCCCGGCGACCGGCGCGGTCCGGAGCGCCGCCGACGCCGAGCCGGTCAGCACCACCGTGGTGTTGAGAACGCCGTCCTGTTGCACCAGCGCGTAAAGCTTGCTGGCGTTCGCGGGATCCAGCCTCACGCAGCCATGCGAGGCGGGCGATCCGAGATGGCCCGTATCGAAGGAGCCATGAATGGCGTGACCGAGCTTGGTGAAGAAGATCGAATGCGGCATCGGCGCGTCGTCGAACTCCTTCGAGAAATGGTCGGCCTCCATGCGAAAGGCCTGAAACTTGCCGCTCGGGGTGTCGCGGCCCGGGCGGCCCGTGGACACGCGCCAATTCCAGCGCGGCTCGCCGTTGACCGCCACGCTCATTCGCTGGTTTGACTTGTCGATGGTGATCAGGATGTGGGCGCTCGCTGGCGCCGTCACGCCGGCAAGCGCGAATACGCCGGCCAGAACCAACTCCCGGTAACGCATGATGTGAACCTATACTGGCGGGATGTGAACCCATGCTGGCGGGAACCGCCGCCCCGGCAACCCATCCAACCATGCTCGCGGGCGTTTGGTTCCCTGCCCGCCGTGCGGATGCTGCATTGCGCGCAGGCTTGCGGCGTGGCGCAATTCGGTGGGCAAGTCGATCGATCCTCGCTCCGTCTTCGCGGCAGCGGCATTTTAGTACTTCCACGAATCAATGAAATGGCTCAGCTTCCGCTTGCAACAAACCTCTGGAGCGCTACTCATGAACGTCCTCGTCTTCGCCTCGCGCAAGGGCGGCTCGGGTAAGAGCACCCTCGCGGCGCATCTCGCCGCCTACATCCACAAGCCCACGCGTCCCTGCCTGCTCGTCGACGCCGATCCGCAGGGCTCGCTGACATTGTGGCAGGCGCTGCGCCGCACCGGCGAGCCGCCCCTCAAGGGCGCCACGCGCGGCATCGCCGACATCGTGAAGCAGGCGAAGCAGGACGGCGTCGAATGGGTCTTGATCGACACGCCGCCCAACATGTCGTCGGCTGTCACCGACGCGATCCGCTGCGCGACGCTGGTCGTCGTCCCGACGCGGCCGAGCGTCTTCGACATCGACGCGGTCAAGGAGACCGTCGATTTCAGCCGCCAGCTGCGCAAGCCCTATGCGGTGGTGATCAACGCGGCGCCGCCGCGGCGCGAGGAGCAGGAGTCGCCGCTGGTGACACAGGCGCGCGAGAGCCTCGCCGCGATGCGCGTGCCCGTATGGGGCGGCCAGATCACCAACCGGGCGAATTTCATTCTCGCGCTGGCGGAAGGCGCGGGCGCCAGGGAATTCGCCGCCGAGTCGCTGGCGAGCGCCGAGATCGGGCGGCTGTGGTCGGCGATCGACAAGTCGGTGAAGGCGATCCACGGGCTCGTCGGCACAAGCGGGGCCATGCACAAGCAGGCCGCCTAGCCGTCGACAGGGTCGAGGCGGGCGCGGCTCAGCGCCCGCGCGGGGAGGGGACGCGCGCCGGACCATCATACCGTCCAGCTTGCTGGGGTGCGCGGTTTGAAAATGGCGTCCCGGCCACCACATAGGCGGGATGTCAGAACCGCTCGTCGTTTCCATTCCGCACCGTCTTGGCCGCGAAGAGGCGGTGCGCCGCCTGAAATCCGGCCTATCCGGCGCGCGGACGAATTTCGCGCATCTCATCACCATTTCCGAGGAGACCTGGGACGACAGCCGCCTGAGCTTCCGCGCGAGCGCGCTCGGACAGGCGGCGAGCGGGCTGATCGACGTGCGCGACGATCATGTGGTGCTGACCGTGCAATTGCCCTGGCTGCTGGCGAAATTCGCCCAGGCGGCCAGCAGCGTGATCAGCAAGCAGGGAACGCTGTTGCTGGAGAAGAAGTGACGGCGGGGCTCACGCCCGCTGCACGAAGCTGTCCACCACCCGCTTCTCGCCGGCCTTGTCGAACGCGATGGTAAGCTTGTTGCCCTCGACCGCGACCACGTCGCCATTGCCGAATTTGATGTGGAACACCCGGTCGCCGATAGCGAAGGCCGAGACGGCGCCGGTCGATTTCGCCACCAGCTCGCCCTCGATGGTGAGCGGGGCGCGGCGCGGCGGGCGCGCTTGCGGGCGCTGCGCGGGAGGGAAGGGCGCGCCGCCGCCCTCCGTATCGCCGGGCGTGGCGTCTTCCTCGTAGGTCTCGTCGAACCCGCCGCGCCGCCGCGCCTGCGCGCGCTGCCAGCCGGGCGTCGAATAATTCGAGCCGAAGCTCTCCATCTGGTCGAAGCGCGAGGCGCCGTAGCCGGAAAATCCGCCGAAGCCGCTTTTGGATTCCTGCACCTCCACATGCGCCTCGGGCAATTCGTCGATGAAGCGCGACGGGATGCTGGACGACCATGAGCCGTGAATGCGGCGGTTGGAGACGAAATAGATCCTCGCGCGCCGCCGGGCGCGCGTGAGACCCACATGGGCGAGGCGGCGCTCCTCCTCGAGGCCGGCGCGGCCCTGGTCGTCGAGCGAGCGCTGGTGCGGGATGAGGCCTTCTTCCCAGCCGGGGAGGAAGACGGTGTCGAACTCCAGCCCCTTGGCCGAATGCATGGTCATGATCGAGACGGCGTCGCCGCCTTCGGCCCGGTCGGTGTCCATCACCAGCGAGATATGCTCGAGAAAGCCCTGCAGGTTCTCGAACTCCTCCATGGAGCGGACGAGCTCCTTGAGGTTCTCCAGCCGGCCGGCGGCATCCGCGCTGCGGTCCTTCTGCCACATCTCGGTGTAGCCCGACTCGTCGAGCACGATCTCGGCCAGCTCGGTATGCGGCAATGAATCCTTTTGCGCGCGCCAGCGGTCGAAGGCGGCGACCAGGTCGCGCAACGCCTGGCGCGGCTTTGCCTTGAGCTCGTCGGTCGCCACCATGGCGCGCGTCGCCTCCATCAGGGCGATGCCGCGCCCGCGCGCATGGTCGTGCAGCAGCTTGAGCGTGGCATCGCCCAGCCCGCGCTTGGGCACGTTGACGATGCGCTCGAAGGCGAGGTCGTCGGCCGGCTGCGCGATCAGGCGCAGATAGGCGAGCGCGTCGCGGATTTCCTGGCGCTCGTAGAAGCGCGGGCCGTTGATCACCCGGTAGGGCAGGCCGAGCGTGATGAACCGCTCCTCGATTTCCCGCATCTGGAAGGAGGCCCGCACCAGGATCGCGATCTCGTCGAGTCGGTGGCCGTTGCGCTGCAGCTCCTCGATCTCCTCGCCGATCGCCCGCGCCTCCTCTTCCGAGTCCCAGGAGCCTGTGACCGTCACTTTCTCGCCCGGCACGTCCTCGGTGCGCAGGGTCTTGCCGAGCCGGCCCTCATTGTGGGCGATCAGATGGGAGGCGGCGTTCAGGATATGGGCGGTCGAGCGATAGTTGCGCTCGAGGCGGATCACCTTGGCGCCCGGAAAGTCGTGCTCGAAGCGCAAAATGTTGTCCACCTCCGCGCCGCGCCAGCCGTAGATCGACTGGTCGTCATCGCCCACGCAGCAGATGTTCTTGAGCAGGCGGGGCGGAGGCGCCTCGGCCTCGCCCTTCGAGACGCGCAGCGTGCCGTCGCGCTCCTCAGGGTGAGGATCGCCGTCAGAGGTTGGTGGTGGCGCTTGATCCTCATCCTGAGGAGCCGCGCCTACCTCTCTCGCATCCGGTGGGCCCGAACCCAGCCTTGGCGCGGCGTCTCGAGGGATGAGGCCCGGGCGGTACATTTCTTCGGGCCTTCGTCCCGTGCTTTGCCCGAGCAGCCGCAGCCAGAGATATTGAGCCACGTTGGTGTCCTGATACTCGTCGACCAGGAT
>DATBBS010000157.1:0-2518 GCA_036270895.1 Xanthobacteraceae bacterium | reverse complement strand
GGCAGATAGAGCCGCCGCTCGCGCGCATATTCGGCCAGCAATGCGCCATCGGAGGCATGCACGCGCGTCATGACGCGCGGCTCGTAGTCCTGCAGCTGGCTGTAGTCCGGCAGGTCCTTGGAGAAATGCCAGACCAGCCCGGCCGCCGCGCCGATCCCGACCAGGAACACGATGGTTCCGAATGCGAACAGGAAGCCGAAGAAACGAAAAAGCAGCCTCATCGCGTGCCGTCCATCAGTTCCGTACCAGCAGGTAGACGGCCACCGACGCCCGGAGGATCGGATTGCAAGCCATTCACGCTATCGCAGGCGCCTCTTCGACGCATGATCCGCCATTCCCCCGATTCGACGGCTCGCCGCCGCGAAACGATGCCCCCGCAAGGCCTTGGTCGGCCTCCTTTATGGTCAAACTTTGGCTGCGCCACCCGATTTCCCCCGTCTCCCGATCAACGCGGGCCGCCGGCAAGCCGGGTGGTGAAATAGGTGTTGACCGCCTGCACGATCGCGTCGCCCGCGCGCATGCGCCAGTTCTCCGACATCAGCTGCTTGAGGTCCTGGCGGTTCGACACGTAGCCGAGCTCGATCAGCACCGACGGCACGTCGGGCGCCTTGAGCACGCGGAAACCCGCCGACTTGAGCGGATGCTTGTGCATACGCGCCGCGCTCTTCAGCTCGACCGCCACCGCCTTGGCGAACTGTAACGAGAAGGTCTTGGTCTCGCGCTGGGCGAGGTCGATCAGGATATCGGCGATGTCGTCGGGCTCGACCGACAGGTCGACGCCCGAAATCACGTCGGCGCGGTTTTCCGCATCGGCCAGACGCGCGGCGGCGGCATCGGTCGCCTGGTCCGACAGGGTGTAGATGGTGGCTCCCTCCGCCTCGCCTTCGCCGCGTGCCAGGGCATCGCAATGAACCGAGATGAAGAGCTGGGCGTTGCGCGAGCGCGCCAGACGCACCCGATCGGCCAGCGCCACGAAACTGTCGTCGGTCCGCGTCATCACCACGCGATACTTGCCGGACTTTTCCAGCTTTTCGCGCAACATGAGGGCGATCTCGAGCACAACGTCCTTTTCGGTCTCCCCGCTCGGCGCCCGGGTGCCGGTGTCGATCCCGCCATGGCCCGGATCGAGCACGATGATCGGGCGCTGATCGCGCGGGGCGCCGGACGGCGGCTCGGGCTTCTTGGCGCCTTCGGCGGGTATCCGGTTGTCGACCGCGGCGGCCCGCAGAAACGCTTCGCGGTCGATCCCCATGAGATCGAGCACGAGCCTCGCCGGCTGGCCATCGGACGCATCGAGCACGAAAGACTTTTCGACCCGGACCGGCCCGGTCGCGTCGAGCACGATGCGCGATCCACCCGCCATCACCAGCCCGAAGCGAAAAGCCTTGACCAGCCCGCGGCCGCGCTCGCCCGTCTTGGGCGGCAACTGGAAGCTCACCTGCGGCAGATCGATCACGACCCGGTAGGGGTCGGCGAGCGTGAAGGCGCGGATATCGACCTTGCGGGAGAGATCGACCACAAAACGGGTCTGCTTGACGTCGCCGCCGACCCGGATGTCGGTCGCGACCGGGAAATCCGTGCCCACCGCGCCGGGCGACCCCTGTCCGGCGGCCGCCAGCATGCCGGCGAGCAACAGGCCCAACACCGCCCCCGCCAGGCTTGTTGCGTGCTTCGCCACCGAAATCTCAGGCCCCTTTTGGTCGCTTCGGCCCCCTCATACTCCAATAGGGCTGCTTGGTTAACCGAATCTTAGGCCACGCCCTCGCCGCCAAGCGTGGCCGAAATGTGCCCCCGGCGGGGCCCTGGCGCGCAGCGAAATTCCCCTGATTACCCAATATAATGGCCTGGGAAGGCGCGCGCGGCTTGCCAACGCCCCCGCCGGCACCTTATGTAGAGGTTGCTGGCGATTCCAGAGTTCCGGTTCTGCCGCGTTCTGGCATCCGACGGGCTTGAGCTTCGACCCCGCATAAACAATGCCGCAGGAGGCGGCGGGTGGCGGATGGTCGGCTGCAGCCGATGCCTATTTCGAAGGATGACCGGAATGCGCCTGCGGCCGATGGCCGTGCGCGCCAGATACCGCCGGCACAACAAAGGGCAGCGCCTTACCGGCATTGCCGCTTAATCAGGTCACCGTTATGCGGAGGATGTCAAACGAGGTCCGACTACGTCGCCGCCAGGCCGCGTATTCGCGTCCGTTGCATCCCGCACGAGCGCCCTATCGTTTCAACCCACAATTCGGTGCGTCTCATCACGTCCTCGGCCCGCCGCCGCTCCGGCGCCGGACGAGCGCGCTCAGCCGCGCCGCCAAGAGACAGGTTCATGGCCAACAAAATGCTCATCGACGCGACTCACCCGGAGGAAACCCGGGTGGTCGTGCTGCGTGGAAATCGGGTCGAGGAATTCGACTTCGAGTCAGCCAACCGCAAACAGCTTCGCGGTAACATCTATCTCGCCAAAGTCACGCGCGTCGAGCCGTCGCTCCAGGCCGCCTTTGTCGATTACGGCGGGAACCGCCACG
>DATBBS010000156.1:0-2907 GCA_036270895.1 Xanthobacteraceae bacterium | reverse complement strand
GCCGACATATTGGAGGCTTGCCTGCGTCACGATGAGGGCGACCTCGACAACAGCGTCGTCATCGAGGAAATCCGCCGGCGCGGCGAAGTCGGGCCGGGCGCCGCCTTGCTGCCGCTCAAGTGATCGGCATCATCGCGGCCGACGATCGAGCGGATCGGCGAGATGCACGGTTTGACCTGATGGCCAAACCCCTTCGCCATGTGGCATTCGGCCTGTGCCACGCGGCTTGACCGGATCGCCGGAGCCACGTTTGATCGGGGCCGAGCAAGAACCAAGAAACAGATTGTCGAGGGAGATCCGCATGGGCCCGGTGAACAAGATCAAGAACACGCGCGTGGCGGCATCATTGGCCGGCGCCATCCTGGCGATGGCCACCCTGACGGCGTCGGCCGCGGCCCAAGAGATGCAGGCGGCGACCTTCATCGTGGTCAACAACCTGTTCAGCACGCCCGCCTATGTGGCGTCCGAGAACGGTTTTTGGGCGAAATACGGGCTCAACGTCACCGTCAAGCTCACCAACAGCGGCCGTGCGGTGACGCAGTCCGTACAGGCCGGGGATGCCCAGTTCGGACACGCGGCGCTGTCGACCACGATCGCGTCGGCGCGCGCCAGCGGCAACATGCTCACGGGCGTGATGGCGTATTACAACGCCGCTGATTTCGTCGCGAAAGCGGGCGGGCGCGCCGTCATCGGGCGCCGGGATCGCGGCATCGAGGCCGGAAATCCGAAGTCGATGGAAGGCAAGAAGATCGCCCACCTCACCGGCAGCACCAACGAGTTCTATCTGCGCGAGTGGTTTCGCAAGAACAAGCTCGACATCACCAAGTCGCAGCTGGTGAGCGTGCCGGTCGAGAACATGCCGATCACCATCGTGCAGGGCCAGGTCGATGCGATCGCGCCGTGGGAGCCCTATACGGCGCAGGCCATCCGCGAGCTCGGCGCCAACGCGGTCGTGGTCAGCCGCGGCGAGGCCGGCCTGATCTCCGACATCATCGGGGTCGTCGTCAACGAGGAATGGGCGAAGAAGAATTACGACCTGATCGAGAAATTTGCCACCGGCATCGCGGAAGCGACCTTGTTCGTGCGCAAGAATCCGAAAGAGTCGGCCGAGATCGCGACTCGCTTCCTCGACGGCCTCAATGTGGCGGACGCGACCGAGGGACTCAAATGGCTGGACTGGGATCCGCGCGTGTCGGTCTGCACCATCGACGGGCTGGTGCGGACCGGGAACGATTTGTTGGCGCAAAAGCTCCTCAAGAAGGACAGGCCGTTCGTGCCGAAGGATTTTTACGACGACACCGTGTTCAAGCGCGTGGTCGACAAGCACCCCGAGCTCTTCGCCGATCTGCCGGCCTTGCCGAAGACCCTGGCCGAGTGCAAAGGACAGCTGGTGAATTGACAGGACGGTGCGCGGCGGAGCCGCCACGATGGCAGGCACGATGAGTTCCAGCGACAAGATCGTGGTCTCCGGCTTCCGGCATTTCTTTGCGACCGCGGACGGCGAGGTGCAGGCGACCGACAAGGTTGATCTCGCCATCCGGCCCGGTGAGTTCGTCACCCTGGTCGGCCCGAGCGGTTGCGGCAAGACCACGCTGTTGAAGGCGATCGCCGGCTTCATCCGTCCGACCGAGGGAACCATCCATTGCGACGGCAAGCCGGTGCAGGGCCCCGGCCGCGAGCGTGGCGTGGTGTTCCAGGAGCTGGCGATCCTGCCGTGGCGCACCGTACGCCGCAATATCGGCCACGGCCTGGAAATCGCCGGCGTGTCGCGCCACGAGCGCGACAAGACCGTCCGTCGCCTGATCGAGCTCACCGGGCTGACCGGCTTCGAGGAGCGCTACCCGCACGAGCTGTCGGGCGGCATGCGCCAGCGCGTCGCGGTGGCGCGCACCTGGGCGGCCGATCCCGACGTGATCCTGATGGACGAGCCCTTCGCGGCCGTCGACGCGATGACGCGGCTCACCTTGCAGGAGGAGCTGGCGCGGCTGTGCGCCGCGACCCGCAAGACGGTGTTCTTCATCACCCACAGCGTCGACGAGGCGGTGTTTCTCGGCGACCGGGTCCTGGTGATGACGCGCCGCCCCGGCCGCATCAAGGCCGAGATCGCGGTGCCGGGGCGCGCCAGCGGCCGCGACTGGGAATCCTTCACCGCCGATCCCGCCATGCAGGGCATCGCCGAGCGCGTGCTCAAGATGGTGCGCGAGGAGCGCGGCGCGGCGCTGCCATCGGGCGAGCCGGCGCGCCCCGTCGGGGCGCTCGCATGAGCGCGGTGCTCGCCTCGTCGCGCGTGGCGCCCTTCGCGACGCCCTCCTTGCGGATGTTTTCCGGCTTCAAGGTGCTGCTGCCTTTCGCGGCGCTGGTCGCGCTCTGGTGGGTGATCAAGGTCGCGGCCGGCATCTCGGACGAGGTTCTGGTCTCGCCCGCGACCGCCTTCGCGGCCTTCGTGCGCCTGGTCGATACCGGCGTGCTCGCCGAATATGCCGGCACCAGCCTGCGCATGATCGGCACCTGCGCGGTGTTCTCGCTCGCGGTCGGCGTCCCGATCGGCTTTGCGGTCGGCGTCAACCGCTACGCGGCGCGCTCGTGCGAGGGCTTTCTGCGCTTCCTGCAGGGCGTGTCGGGCATCGCCTGGCTGCCGCTCGTGATCATCTGGCTCGGGCTGTCCTACAAGACCACGCTGGCGGTCGTGATCTATACCCTGATCGTGCCGATCGTCTTCAACACCATGGTCGGCGTGCGCACGATACCGGAGAATTACGTGCTCGCGCTGCGCTCGCTGGGGGCGGGCCGCCTGCGGCTGGCGACCGACGTCTATCTGCCGGGCGCGCTGCCGAGCATCGTGGTGGGGTTGCGGCTCGGCATGGGCTACGGCTGGCGCGCCCTGATCGCGGCCGAGATGCTGGTCCA
>DATBBS010000155.1:0-7827 GCA_036270895.1 Xanthobacteraceae bacterium | reverse complement strand
CTTGCGCGAGGCTTTTTCCTCGAGCCCCGACTTGGTGGTGCGCGTCGCCAGCACGGCCTCGACCTCGGCGAGCGCGATCCCGCGCGCGCGCAGCACCACCAGCAGGTGATAGAGCAGGTCGGCGGCCTCGCCGATCAGATGATCGCGGTCCTCGCCCACAGCCGCCAGCACGGTCTCGACCGCCTCCTCGCCCAGCTTCTTGGCGCATTGGGCGACGCCGCGATCGAGCAGCTTGCGCGTATAGGAGGTCTCGGCGCTCGCGCCGGCGCGCTCCTCCACCCGTTTTTCCAGGTCATGGAGATTGAAATCGGTCATGCGTTTTTCTTATCACCTCGGCGTTCCGGCCGCGAGGGCGTAAATCACGCATCGAGCCGCATCGGCAGCCCGGCGCGCGCCATGTGCTGCTTGGCTTGGCGCACCGTGAACTCGCCGAAATGGAAGATGGTGGCGGCGAGCACCGCGGTGGCGTGGCCGTCGCGGATGCCGTCGACCAGGTGATCGAGCGTGCCGACGCCGCCCGACGCGATCACCGGCACCGGCACCGCGTCGGCGACCGCGTGGGTGAGTGCGATGTCGAAACCCTTGCGGGTGCCGTCGCGATCCATCGAGGTGAGCAGGATCTCGCCGGCGCCGAGCCCTACCACTTCCTTCGCATACGCGACCGCGTCGAGACCGGTGGGATGACGGCCCCCATGGGTGAAGATCTCCCAGCGGTCCGGTTCGCCCGGCCCCGACACCTTCTTGGCGTCGATCGCCACCACGATGCACTGGTCGCCGAATTTCTCCGCCGCGTCCTTGACGAAGTGCCGGTTGTTCACCGCCGCGGTGTTGATCGACACCTTGTCGGCGCCCGATCGCAAGAGCGACCGGATGTCGTCGATGCTGCGCACGCCGCCGCCGACCGTCACCGGCATGAAACAGGCCTCGGCGGTGCGCCGCACCACATCGAGCATGATGCCGCGGTTCTCGTGGCTCGCCGTGATGTCGAGGAAAGTCAGCTCGTCGGCGCCGGCCGCGTCATAGGCGACCGCCGCCTCGACCGGATCACCGGCGTCGCGCAGGTTGACGAAATTGACGCCCTTGACGACACGGCCGTCTTTCACGTCGAGACAGGGAATGATGCGGACCTTGAACATGGGGTATCATCTGGAATTAGCCCGGCGTCGCTGCAAGTCCTGGCTGGCGGGGGCGGCCGCCGATCTGGAGATAGCCTGCCGGCCGGCCGCTGTCGACCGCACTTGTGGTCCGGCCTCGTTCGGTGCGCGTGCCGGCTCCGCGACCCAGGCATCGCCCGCAAACCACTCATGCTCGACGCCGCAGGCCGGGCAATGGCTGCGCCCAAAGAAGACCGGCGTGCGGCGGAAGCGCGCCGCATCCATCTCGATACCGGTGGAATTCACGCGCCCGGTCACCGGACATTTCACCATGACAAGACCCATATGACGGCTCCTGGGCAGACTGTCGCCCGGCGCCGTCGTAGAGACCGTGTGCAACGGAATTGTAAAATGCGCGGGGTCATTGCGTGGCACGCAGGGTCATTGCGTGGCGAAACGCGGCAGATCTGTGGGCGCGATCAACAGCGCGTCAGCGACGCGTGATCGGCGGAACGATTCCGATCGCCGACCGTTGAGCGCGCTTCGCGCGTGGCGATCGCAGGCGCCCCGCCGGTAGGGCGACACTCCCATGCGGCGCGTGCGCGCGGTGGCGGTTGCGTCAGACCCCTTCCCCTCACCCCACCCGCCGCGCGCGTTGCGGCGGCGCCGCCGCCAGCAGCCCCACGACCTCCTCGGTGGAAAACACATCCGCAAACCGGGCGAACAGCGCATTCAATGACGCATTGTGCGCCTCGTCCGACACCGTGGCGTTGGCGTCGGAGACCACGAGGGTGCGGTAGTTCAGCATGAAAGCGTCGCGCGCCGTCGACTCGCAGCAGATGTTGGTGGCGGTGCCGGTGATGATCACGGTGTCGATCCCGGCGGCCTGCAACCGCTCGCCCAGGTCGCTGGAGCCCTGGATCAGCGCGCTGAAGCGCCGCTTGATGACGTGGCGGTCGCCGGGCTGGATGTCGAGCGCGTGCCAGAGGGCCGCGCCCTCGGCGCCCTCGGTGAGCGCGCCCAGCATCTCGCTGGTGAATTCGGGCGACATGAACTCCATATAGGCCGACCAGGTGCGCGGCGTGTCGTCGCCGTAGATGGCGCGCACCCACCACACCGAGCCGCCGGCCGCGCGCATTTCCGCCGCGAGCCGGTTGATGTTCGGCACGATGCCCTCGCAGGTGGGCGTGTAGGCCGGCATGCCCGGCTTCACCCAGACATTTTGCATGTCGATGACGATCAGCGCGGTGCGGGCCGGGTCGAGCCGGTCGATGGCGTGCAGCTTGCCGCCACGCCGTTTTGTCACGCGCGCCACCATGTCGGGCGACAGGGCGATCTTGTGCATCTGGGGCATTGGCATTCCTCATCGGTGTTCTTGAAAATGGAATGTCCCGCGGGATCATGCCAGATTGCAAGTGCTCGGCCACCTTCATCCTTCGAGACGCCCGCCTTCGGCGGGCTCCTCAGGATGAGGCACTGCTAATTTCGGGAAGGAGACCATGAGACATTTCCGGACAGTAGCCGCGCTTTTCGCTGTCATCTGCCTCGCCGTAGCGCCGGCATCCGCGCAAGGCAGCTATCCGTCCAAGCCGATCACGATGGTGGTGCCGTTCGGCGCCGGCGGCGCGCTCGACCTGATCGCGCGCGTGCTGGCCGACGGGCTGCGCAACGAGCTCGGCCAGCCGGTCATCGTCGACAACAAGCCGGGCGCGAGCGGCCTCCTGGCGATGCGCCTCGCCGCGGGCGCGGCGCCCGACGGCTACACCATCATCCTGTCGAGCGAGAGCAACCACGTGCTGCTGCCGCTCCTCGACAAGAACTTCCCGCTCGACGTGGGCAAGGAATTCCTACCCGTCTCGTTGTCGGGCCAGTTCCAGCACACCCTGATCGTCAAGAAGGAGCTGCCCGTGGGCTCGGTGCAGGAGCTGGTCGCCTACCTGCGGGCCAATCCCGGGAAGCTGTCCTTCGGCTCGTCCGGCGTCGGCACCCAGGCACATATCGCGGGCGAATTCTTGAGCCTGCTGACCGACTCGAAGATGGTGCATGTGCCCTATCGCAGCTCGCCGGCGGCGTTGAACGATCTCCTGGCGGGCAATCTCGACATCAACTTCCAGAGCATGCCGGCGGTGCGCTCCTATATCGACAGCCCGCGCCTGAAGATGCTGGCGGTGCTCAGCGCGCAGCGCCTCAAGGAGCTGCCGGATGTGCCGACCATGATCGAGGCGGGATTCCCCGACTTCCAGCTGTCGAGCTGGATGGGACTCTTCGGTCCGGCCGGGCTTCCCGACGATATCCGCCGGCGGCTCAGCGACGCGCTGGTGAAGGTGGGCAAGGTCGAGGAGGTGCAGACCCGCATCCGCGGCGCCGGCATCGAGCCGGTCGGCAGCGACGCCGCGAGTTTCGCGCGCTTCGTGGAGGCGGAGAACAAGAAGTGGAAGACGTTTGTCGATCGCACGGGGATCAAGCTCAATCAGTAAGGACGGCTGAGCTCGAGGTAGCGGCGCGCCATGTTCCACGATCATCTCGAACGCTGGAAGCTGACGCCCGACGGCGAACCCGTCATCACCAACACCAGCGGTCTTCTGCCGGTGCGGTGCGGCGACGTCGCCGCCATGCTCAAGATCGCGCTCATCGACGAGGAGAAACGGGGCGGGCAGCTCATGAGCTGGTGGAACGGCAACGGCGCCGCGCCCGTGTTGGCATGTGACGAGAATGCGATCCTGATGGAACGCGCCGAAGGCGGCGTGAGCCTTGCGGATCTCGCGCGCCACGACGGGGATGACGCGGCGAGCCGGATCATCTGTGCGGTCTTGGCGCGGTTGCATGCGCCGAACGGTCCGGCGCCGCCGACGCTCGTTCCCCTTGCGGCGTGGTTTCAGGCGCTCGGGCCGGCGGCCGCCGCACGGGGCGGAATCCTCCGCCTCGCGGCGGCGACCGCGTCGGACTTGCTGGCCACGCCGCGGGACGTCGTCGCGCTGCACGGCGACATGCATCACGAAAATGTCCTGCGCTTCGGCGCGCGCGGCTGGCTGGCGATCGATCCCAAGGGGCTTATCGGCGAACGATGCTTCGACTACGCCAATATCCTCTGCAATCCCGACCAGGCAACCGCGACCAAACCGGGGCGCCTGGCACGCCAGGTGGCTGTGCTGACCGATGCGGCTCGCCTGGAGCGACGCAGGCTGCTGGCCTGGATCGTCGCGTGGAGCGGCTTGTCGGCGGCCTTTTCGCTCGACGATGGGCTGCCCGCGGGTGACGCGCTGCGGATCGCCGAGCTGGCCGCCGCCGAGCTGAATCGTTGAGCTCGCGGTGAGGTGGACTCTGCGCCAGTCGTGCAGTCTGAGCGGGCGAAAGTGCCCCTCACCCCGACCCTCTCCCCGCAAGCGCGGGGAGAGGGAGCGCAGACGCAGTGCGCTCCTCGTCGCTCAGCCCACCCTTGCGGCGCGCACCATCCGCAGCGCCTCGGCCGCGTCGAGCCGCCCGTCATAGAGGGCCCGGCCCGCGATCGCGCCTTGCAGCTTGGCGGCGCGCGGCTCGAGCAGCTTCTTCACGTCCTCGATCGACGCGAGCCCGCCCGACGCCACCACGGGAATTGAGATGGCGTCGGCGAGCGCGATCGTGGCGTCGAGGTTGAGCCCCTTGAGCAGGCCGTCGCGCGCGATGTCGGTATAGATGATGGCGGCGACGCCGGCGTCCTCGAAACGTTTCGCGATCTCGAGCGCGCTGAGCTCCGATGTCTCGGCCCAGCCGTCGACCGCCACCTTGCCGTCGCGTGCGTCGAGGCCGACCGCGACGCGCTGGGGAAATTTGCGCGCCGCTTCCTTGACCAGCGCGGGGTCGCGAACCGCGGCGGTGCCGATGATCACGCGGTTCACGCCCTTGTCGAGCCAGGCCTCGATCGTCGCCATGTCGCGGATGCCGCCGCCGAGCTGCACGCACAGCCCGACGGTCTCCAGGATGTGGTCGACCGCGGTGGCGTTCATGGGCTTGCCCGCGAAGGCGCCGTCGAGATCGACGATGTGGAGATGCTTGAAGCCCTCCTCCTCGAAGATGTTCGCCTGCGCGGCCGGGTCGCGGTTGAAGACGGTGGCGCGCGCCATGTCTCCCTGCTCCAGGCGCACGCAGACGCCGTCCTTGAGGTCGATGGCGGGAAACAGGATCATGGCGTCCACTTCAAAAAATTGGCGATCAGCGCGAGACCCATGCGCTGGCTCTTCTCGGGATGGAATTGCGTGCCCACCATGGTGTCGCGGCCCACGATGGCGGTGACGGGTCCGCCATAGTCGGCTTGCGCCACCAGATCCCGGCGGTCCGCGACCTTGAGCTCGTAGGAATGCACGAAATAGGCGTGCAGCCCGGACGGGCCGGTCGCGATGCCGTCGAGCAGCGGATGATGCCGCGCCTCGCTGAGCGTGTTCCAGCCCATATGCGGGATCTTGAGGGCGGGATCGGAGGGCGCGATGCGGTCGACGTCGCCCGCGATCCAGCCCAGGCCCGGCGTCACCTCGTATTCGCGGCCGCGCTCGGCCATGAGCTGCATGCCGACGCAGATGCCGAGGAACGGCCGGCCGCGCTGGCGCACCGCCGTATCCAACGCATCCACCATGCCGGGGAGCGCATCGAGCCCGCGCCGGCAATCCGCAAAGGCGCCGACGCCGGGCAGCACCACGCGGTCGGCGCGCGCCACCGCGTCGGGATCGCGCGTCACCAGGATGGGCTGGTCGTGGCCGGACTCGCGCGCCGCGCGCTCGAACGCCTTGGCGGCCGAGTGCAAATTGCCGGAGCCGTAATCGACGATCGCGACGCTCACCGGTTGGCTCCCGGTTGCGGAAAGAGGCCGATCACGTCGGACGCGGCCGGCCGCGCCGCCGGCGCAACCGGCGGCGACGGACTCGCGGGCGCGGCGTCGCGCGCAGGCTCGGCCGCCGCGTAGACATCGAAGAAGCGCCGCTCGGCCGCCGCGAGATCGGGGCCGACGATCGTGCAGCGCTCGCGCCAGCCGTCGCGCAGCAGCACCCAGCGGCGCAGGTTCGCGGCCTCGAAACCGACCAGCAGGGCGATCAGCGCCATGACGAGGAACCTTGCGCCCAGCCCCACGCCGGCGAAGCGCAGCCCGACGGTCACCGCCGCGATCACGATCAGGTAGGCGACGAAAATCAGCCACAGCCGCCGCCACAGCATCCAGAGCGGCGCCAACAAGAACGCGCCCCACGAGAAACGGTCGGGCACGAACACGATGCGCTCGGCGCGCGCCGCCCGGTCGCCGCGATCCGCGGGCGGCTCGAACACCATGTAGGTCGTCATGGCCGGACCTCTATTGGTATCATCGAGCGCTCCAAGAATTCAGCGCGCTCCCCTCCCCCTTGTGGGGGAGGGTCGGGGGTGAGGGTCGCTGAGGCTGCGATGAGGCGGCGGCCATTTTCATTGCGGCTACCCCCCTCCCCAACCCTCCCCCACAAGGGGGGAGGGAGCCGGCGGAGTTCGTTGCTGCGTTTATCGACTTCACGAAACCGCTTCAGCCGCCCAGCGTGCCCTTGGTCGACGGCACCTCGCCCTTCTGGCGCTCGTCGATCGCGACCGCGGCGCGCAGCACTCGCGCCAGTCCCTTGAAGCACGACTCGGCGATATGGTGGTCGTTCGCCCCATACAGCGTCTCGACATGCAGCGTGATGCCGGCATTCATCGCAAAGGCGTGAAACCATTCCTTGACCAGCTCAGTGTCGAAGGTGCCGACCTTGTGGCGCGCGAACTCGGCGCGGAACACCAGGAAGGGGCGGCCCGATATGTCGATCGCGACGCGGGTGAGCGCCTCGTCCATCGGCATGTGGGTATCCGCATAGCGGGTGATGCCGCGCATGTCGCCGAGCGCCTGCTTCACCGCCTGGCCGAGCGAGATGCCGACGTCCTCGGTGGTGTGGTGGTGGTCGATATGCAGGTCGCCCTTGGCCTTGACCGTGATGTCGATGCGCGAATGGCGCGCCAGAAGGTCGAGCATATGGTCGAGGAAGCCGATGCCGGTCGAGATCGCCGACGCGCCGGTGCCGTCGAGGTCGATCGCGACCTCGACGTCGGTTTCCTTGGTGGTGCGCTTGACCGAGCCTTTGCGCATGAAATGCCTGCTGAATCGCCTGTCCGGGTGACGTCCGAGCGCCTTTTAGCAGGGGTGCCGCAACTTCGCTACTGCAGCATGAATCTTGGTTTCCCAGTCTTTAGTTACTTTTTCGCTGCCTCCTTGCCCCGCGTCCGGCGCTTATTTTCCCCTCCCCGACGCAAGTCGGCAGGCCCGACTTGCGTCGGGGAGGGTAAGATGTGGCGCCTCGGTGCTCAGATTTAGCAGCGTCACAAGGCCCGTCCTCGCCCGTTTGCAATGCCCGGCCCCAATCCTTAGATGACCGACTCCACATGGTCCAAAACCGATGCAATCTCCCTCGAACTCCTCCGACGCCTGGCACGGCACCACTATCCTGACGGTCCGCAAGGGCGGGACCGTCGCCATCGGCGGCGACGGCCAGGTCTCGATCGGCCAGACCATCGTCAAGGCCAATGCCAAGAAGGTGCGCCGGCTCGCCAAGGGGGACGTGATCGGCGGCTTCGCGGGCGCGACCGCCGACGCCTTCACGCTGTTCGAGCGGCTGGAGGCGAAGCTCGAGCAGTATCCCGGCCAGCTCATGCGCGCCGCGGTCGAGCTCGCCAAGGACTGGCGCACCGACCGCTACCTGCGCCGGCTCGAGGC
>DATBBS010000154.1:0-6527 GCA_036270895.1 Xanthobacteraceae bacterium | reverse complement strand
GCCGACTCGGTGCTCAAGCGCAACGCCGATATCCAGATGGCGATCGATCTCGACGCGATGGAAAAGACCGACGAGGCGCGCAAGCACCTGCAGACGCTGCTCACGGCGCGCCCCGACGACATCGAGGCGATCATGGCGCTGGGCAATATCGAACGCGAGCGCAAGCACTATGCGGAATGCGCCCAGACCTACGGCCGCGGCGTGGCGGCGATCCCCAAGCCGGAGCGGGCCAACTGGACCCTGTTCTATTTCCGCGGCATCTGCTTCGAGCGCTCCAAGCAGTGGGACAAGGCCGAGGCCGACCTCAAGAAGGCGCTCGAGCTTTATCCCGACCAGCCGCATGTGCTGAACTATCTCGGCTATTCCTGGGTCGATCAGGGCCTGAACCTCGACGAAGGCATGCGCATGATCAAGCGCTCGGTCGAGCAGCGGCCGGATGACGGCTATATCGTCGATTCGCTCGGCTGGGCCTGGTACCGGGTCGGCAACTACGACGAGGCCGTCAAGCAGCTCGAGCGCGCCGTCGAGCTCAAGCCGGTCGATCCGACCATCAATGACCACCTCGGCGACGCCTATTGGCGGGTCGGCCGCACCCTCGAGGCCAGGTTCCAGTGGGCGCATGCGCGCGATCTCAAGCCGGAACCCGACGATCTCAAGAAGATCGAGGAGAAGCTGAAGTCGGGCCTCGCCAACGTGCCGCAGCCGGCGCCCTCCGCCGACGCCGACAAGCCGAAGAACGGCGGCTGAGTCGATTTTCGGGTCACTGCGGGGAGCCGAAGGCGACGAAGCAATCCCGTCGGCCACGCACCTGCGGACCCGGATTGCTTCGCTCGCAATGGCATTGCCAGATCAATAATGTCAGCCGTCCTCTCCGATCAGGCTCCCGCCAAGGTCAATCTCACGCTGCGCATCCTGGGCCGGCGCGCCGACGGCTATCATGAGCTCGAAAGCCTGGTGGTGTTCGCGCGCCTGGGCGATCGGCTGACCCTGTGGCCGGATGGCGCGCTCGGTCTCGACGTCGACGGGCCGACGGCGGCGGCCGCGGGCGACATTGCCGACAACCTCGTGCTGCGCGCCGCCAACGCGCTGGCAGCGCTCACCGACGGCTTGCGGCTTGGCCGCTTCGGGCTGACCAAGCATCTGCCGGTCGCGGCCGGTCTCGGCGGCGGATCGGCCGATGCGGCCGCCGCATTGCGGCTGCTCGCGCGGCTCAACGACCTGGCGCAACAGGATCCCAGGCTGGAAGAAGCGGCGCGCCAGACCGGCGCCGACGTGCCGGTCTGCCTCCAGCCGCGTGGTCGGCTGATGCGCGGCATCGGCGAGAGCCTGTCGGCGCCGCTCGACCTCCCGGTGCTTCCGACCGTTCTGGTCAATCCGGGCGTGGCGGTGCCGACCAAGGACGTGTTCGCCAAGCTCGGCCTGCGCAATGGCGAGACCTGCGGGGCGGCCGACGAGGCCGATCTTCGGCGTCTCAAGGATCGCGATGCCCTCATGGGCTATCTGGGCCGGCATCCCAATGACCTCGAGCGCCCGGCGGTCGCGCTCCAGCCGGTGATCGCGCAGGCGCTTGCCGCGCTGGCCGATCAGAAGGGCTGCGCGCTCGCGCGCATGTCGGGCTCGGGGGCGACGTGCTTCGGGTTGTTCGGATCGGACGCCGAAGCGGCGGCGGCCGCGCAGGCGCTCGCGTCGGTCCGGCCGGGATGGTGGGTGGCCGCAACGGTGTTGAGCAGCTAGCGCGCGCTCCGTCATGCCCGCGCTTGTCACCGCAAGTCGGGTTTACCCGACTTGCGGCAATATATAACTACGAAACTCGGGCAAGCCCGAGTTTCGTGGCATCCACGTCTTAATGCATCAGCCAGACCAAAGACGTGGATGGCCGGGACAAGCCCGGCCATGACGAAAGCCGCAACGCGCTCCGCTGCGATCTTGCTCTAATGTGTCCGCGCGATTGCGAACTCGACCGCTTCGGCGAGGGCTTCCTTCATGGGCGAGGCCGGGAACAGCGCCAGCGCATCGATGGCGATCGCCCCATAGTGGTGCGCGCGCGTCACCGTGTCCTCGAGCGCGCGATGCTTGGCCATGAGCCCGATGGCGTGCTCGAGGTCGGCCTCGTCGGTCTCGCTGCGCTCCAGCGCGCGTCGCCAGAATTCGCGCTCGCTGTCGGAGCCGCGGCGATAGGCCAGCACCACCGGAAGGGTGATCTTGCCTTCGCGAAAATCGTCGCCGACATTCTTGCCGAGCTTGGCGGCCTTGCCGCCGTAGTCGAGGGCGTCGTCGACGAGCTGGAACGCGATGCCGAGATTCATCCCGTAGGAACGGCAGGCCGCCTGCTCGGCCTTGGGCCGCCCGCCGAGCACCGGTCCGACCTCGCAGGCGGCGGCGAACAGCTCGGCGGTCTTGGCGCGGATCACCGCCAGATACTCGTCCTCGGTGGTCGCCGTGTTCTTGGCGGCGGCGAGCTGCATCACCTCGCCTTCGGCGATCACGGCGGCGGCGGACGACAATATCTCCAGCGCCCGCAGCGAGCCGACCTCGACCATCATCTTGAACGCCTGGCCGAGCAGGAAGTCGCCGACCAGGACGCTCGCCTCGTTGCCCCACAGCATGCGGGCCGCCAGCTTGCCGCGCCGCATGTCGCTCTGATCGACCACGTCGTCGTGCAGCAGGGTCGCGGTGTGCATGAACTCCACTGCCGCGGCCAGCCTGACATGGCCCTCGGCGCCGTAGCCGACGAGCTTTGCCATGGCGATGGTCAGGATCGGCCGCAGCCGCTTGCCGCCCGAGTTGATTAGGTGCTTGGCGACCTCGGGGATCATCGTGACCTCGGACCCGGTGCGCGACAGGATGGTGGCGTTGACCCGCTCCATGTCGGCTGCGACCAGATCGACCAGCCGGTCGATCGAGGATTTCCCAGGTGTTTCAAAGGGTACGACGACGGCCAAAGCTTCAGCTCCGAAGGGACGAGGGACAATGCAAGCATAGAAACGCTATGCTAGACCGGCAAGGGCGTTCGCGTGCCGCCTTTTGCGGCAGGAATGCCGCCGCTGCCGGCGGGAATAATAAGGGGATGACGTGGGCATGCTGCAAGCCGCCGAACGGGCCGACGGACGAAGCGCGACGGTGGCCGGCGCGCGCCGGATCGCCGTGCTGGTGCCATGTTACAACGAGGAAGCCGCCATCTCCCGGGTCGTGGCGGATTTCGGCGCAAGCCTGCCGGACGCCGTCATCTATGTGTATGACAACAACTCGACCGACCGCACGGTCGAGGCCGCCCGCGCGGCCGGCGCCACCGTGCGCACCGAAAGCCGGCAGGGCAAGGGCTATGTGGTCCGGCGCATGTTCAGCGACATCGATGCCGACGTCTATGTGCTGGTCGACGGCGATGCGACCTATGACGCGCCGAGCGCGCGTCTCCTGGTGACGCGCCTGATCGAAGGCGGGCTCGACATGGTGGTGGGCGCGCGGCGCGACCAGGAGCAGGCGGCCTATCGGTTCGGCCACCGGTTCGGCAACCGGCTGCTGACCGGCTTCGTGGCACAGGTGTTCGGCGCAACCTTCGAGGATCTGCTGTCGGGCTACCGGGTGTTTTCCCGGCGCTTCGTGAAATCCTTCCCCGGCCTGTCGGGCGGCTTCGAGATCGAGACCGAGCTCACGGTTCACGCGCTCAACCTCGAGCTGCCGGTCGACGAGATCGAGACTCCCTATTTTGCCCGGCCGGAGGGCTCGGTCTCCAAGCTCAGCACGTGGCGGGACGGGCTGCGCATCCTGCGCACCATCGTGCGGCTTTACCGCGCCGAGCGGCCGCTGCCGTTCTTCTGCGGGATCGGGCTGGCGCTCGCCGTGGCGTCGATCGCGCTCGCGATCCCGATCATCATCACCTATGTGGAGGAGGGCCTCGTCCCGCGCTTTCCGACCGCGGTGCTGTCGACCGGCCTCATGATCCTCGCCTGCCTGGCGGTGACGTGCGGGATCGTGCTCGATACGGTGACGCGCGGACGGCGCGAGATGAAGATGCTGGCCTATCTGGCCCAAAGGGCGTCGGGCGACAGCGAAGGCATGGCAGGCGGCGGCGTGGGAGCAAGATCGTGAAGGAAATCGTGCGCACCAACGATTCCGTGCTGGTCACCGCCATCGAGGCGTTGCTCAAGGGCGCCAGCATTCCGCACATGGTCGCGGATCAGAACATGAGCGTGCTCGAAGGCTCGGTGGGCATTCTGCCGCGCCGGGTGCTTGTCGCCGACGAATATCAGCGGGCGGCGCGCCTGCTGCTGCAGGACGCCGGCCTCGGACACGAGTTGCGTCCCGATGGGCGCTGAGGCGCCATCGCGTGCGCTGACCGACGATGCCGTGCTCGGTGGCCGGCTCAAATTGCATCAGCCCGCGACAGGACACCGGGTCGGGCATGACGCCATCCTGCTCGCCGCATCGACGGCGGCGCGTGCGGGCGAGGTCGCGGTCGATCTCGGCGCCGGCGTGGGCGCGGCCGGCCTTGCGCTGGCGCTGCGGGTGCCGGGGGTTTCTGTCCGCCTGGTCGAGATCGACCCCGACCTCGCCGACCTCGCCGCACAGAATGCGGCGCGCAACGGTGTGGCGTCGCGGGTCACGGCGCATGCGCTCGATGTGGCGGCGCCGCCCGCCGTTTTCGCGGCGGCGGGCCTCGCCGCCGCAACAGCGGATCGCGTGTTGATGAACCCACCCTTCCACGATGCCGACCGCGTCCAGGCTTCACCGGACGCGCGCCGCCGCATCGCCCATCTGGCGCCCGCGGGCGCGCTCGCGACGTGGATCGGTACGGCCGCCCGCCTGTTGCGCCCCGATGGCACGCTGACGCTGATCGGCCGGGCCGACGGACTAAGCGAGCTGTTGGGTCTGCTCGAGAGCGCCTTTGGGGCCGTGACGGTGCAGCCGGTTCATCCCAAGCCGGAAGCGCCCGCGATTCGTGTGCTGGCGCGCGCCCACAAGGGGAGCCGGGCACCGCTCGGGTTGCTGCCCGGGCTCGTTCTCAACGGCAGTGACGGCCGCCCGACCGTCGAGGCGGAGGCGGTGTTGCGCGGCGGCGAGGCGTTGCGGCTGGGGCGGATGTAGCGCACGCGACGGCGGGTCTTGATTGCCGGGTCGATGGGCCGCCCGGCATCCCCTGCCGATCGGCGCGCGAATCACGCGTGGGTATCGGGCGACCTGTGCCCGTCACCACCTGAGGAAAAAACAGCCGAGGGTGGCGTGCAACTGCCGGCCTTTTTGGCAGCCGGAGGCGACCCGCCGACGCCGGAAATCAACCGGGTTTCCGTTCGGGAGACCCGAACAGGCCGTGAAACCGCGACCCTGCGGCAATTGAGCCCATCAGGGCCACGAGGAGAAGAATCTTCAGGGTCATTTTCGTCCTTTAGGCCGGCATCGTGTCGCCCCGGCGCTCAATCCCGAGCAAGAATTATTCCACCTTGCGCGAGTTAAGCAGCTAGAGGCTGCATTCCGGTTAACGGCACGGCTTGAGCTCTTGCGGCAGCCGTCCTATCACGGCGCCATGACCGAACCGACGACGGACAACCTCCGGGAACTGCTCTTGCGGGGCCGCGAGCTGCTGCGTCCCGTCATCCCTAAGCGCTGGCGCGGCTTGCCGCTGGTTCCGGTGGTGCGGCTCTCGGGCGTGATCGGCTTCGCGACGCCGCTCAAGCCGGGGCTGACGCTGGCCGGGCTCGCCCGCGCGCTCGATCGCGCCTTCGGGATGGGCAGGCCGAAGGCGGTCGCGCTTGTGATCAATTCGCCGGGCGGCTCGGCCGTGCAGTCCCATCTGATCTACCGCCGCATCCGTCAGCTGGCGGAAGAGAAGGGCGTGCCGGTGATCGCCTTCGTCGAGGACGTCGCCGCCTCGGGCGGCTATATGATCGCCTGCGCGGCGGACGAGATCGTGTGCGATCCGTCCTCGATCGTCGGCTCGATCGGCGTCGTGGGGGCGACCTTCGGGTTTCCCGACGCTCTCCAGAAGCTTGGCATCGAGCGGCGGGTCTATACGGCGGGTGACAAGAAAGTGATGCTCGACCCGTTCCTGCCCGAGAAGCCCGAGGACGTCGAGCGGCTCAAGACGATCCAGCGCGAGATCCACGACACCTTCATCGGGCTCGTCAGGGCGAGCCGGGGCGCGCGCCTGACGGGCCCCGAAAATACCCTGTTCTCCGGCGAATACTGGGCCGCCAAGACGGCACTCGGTTACGGCCTGATCGACCGGCTGGGCGACCTGCGCGCGGTGTTGCGGGAGCGTTTCGGCGACGATGTGATGACGCCGCTGGTGAGCGCCGAGCGTGGCCTGTTCGGCCGGCGCATTTCAGGCGTCGGTGCGGCGGGGCTGGCGCGATGGCCCGATTTCGGGCCGAATCTCGCGTCAGGTCTTGCCGAGGACGTCGTCTCGGCCATCGAGGCGCGGGCCATGTGGGCGCGCTACGGGTTATAGAGAATGAGGCGTGACATGCCGCTGTTCGTTCCGCCATTGATCGGTTGGGCGCTCGGTGCGCTCGGCGCCGCCGTGCTCGCCA
>DATBBS010000153.1:0-2086 GCA_036270895.1 Xanthobacteraceae bacterium | reverse complement strand
GCTCAAGGATATCGCGCTGACCTTCGGCGGCACGCCGCTGCTCGCCGGCGTCGATCTCAGCGTCTCGGCCGGCGAACGCGTGTGCCTGGTCGGGCGCAACGGATCGGGCAAGTCGACCTTGCTCAAGATCGCCGCCGGGCTCGTCGAGCCCGATCTCGGCACGCGCTTCCTGCAGCCGGGCGCGACGGTGCGCTACCTGCCGCAGGAGCCGGAATTTTCCGGCGCCGCGACGGTGCTCGACTACGTGATGGGCGGGCTCGGACCGGGCGACGATCGCCACCAGGCGAGCTCGCTGCTGGACGAGCTCGGCCTCACCGGGGCCGAGGATCCGGCGCATCTGTCGGGCGGCGAGGCGCGGCGCGCCGCCATCGCGTGCGCGCTGGCGCCGCAGCCCGACATCCTGCTGCTCGACGAGCCCACCAATCATCTCGATCTTCCCACCATCGAATGGCTCGAGCGCGTGCTGGCCGCGCGCCGCTCGGCGCTCGTCGTGATCAGCCATGACCGGCGCTTCCTCGCCAACCTGACGCGTGCGACCGTGTGGCTCGACCGCGGGCAGACCCGCCGGATCGAGCGCGGCTTTGCGGGCTTCGAGGCGTGGCGCGACGAGGTGTTGGCCGAGGAGGAAAGCACGCAGCACAAGCTCGACCGCAAGATCGTCGCCGAGGAGCACTGGCTGCGCTACGGCGTGACGGCGCGGCGCAAGCGCAATGTGCGCCGCCTCGGCGCCCTGCAGGCCCTGCGGCAGACGCGGCGCGACTATCGGGCGAGCGCCGGCAAGGCGGCGCTCGCCGCCGCGGAGGCCGATAAATCCGGCTCGCTGGTGATCGAGGCGGATCGCATTTCCAAGTCCTATGCGGAACGCCCGATCGTCAGCGAATTCACGACGCGTATCCGGCGCGGCGACCGCCTCGGCATCGTCGGTCCGAACGGCACCGGCAAGACCACGCTGATCCATCTCCTCACCGGCGCGCTCGCGCCCGACGCCGGCACGGTGCGGCTCGGCGCCAACCTGGTCACGACCACGCTCGACCAGGGACGCGAGAGCCTCGATCCGTCCGCGACCGTCACCGAGACCCTCACCGGCGGGCATGGCGACACGGTGACGGTCGGGGATCAGCGCAAGCACGTCATCGGCTACATGAAGGACTTCCTGTTCGCCCCCGAGCAGGCGCGCACGCCGGTCTCGGTGCTCTCCGGCGGCGAGCGCGGCCGCCTCATGCTGGCCCGTGCGCTGGCGAAGCCATCCAATCTGCTGGTGCTCGACGAGCCCACCAACGACCTCGACCTCGAAACCCTCGACGTGCTGGAGGAGATGCTCGGCGACTATGCGGGCACCATCCTGCTCATCAGCCATGACCGCGATTTTCTCGACCGGGTCGTGAACGCGGTGGTGGTCCCCGAGGGCGGCGGACGCTGGACCGAATATGCGGGCGGCTATACCGACATGCTGGCGCAACGCGGCGAGGACATCGCGCGCCAGACGCTGGGCAAGCCGGCGCAGCCGCGCGCCGGCAAAGCCCCCTCGGGGCGCGCGCAAAAGGCGGGCAAGCGCCGGTTGAGCTTCAACGACAAATATGCGCTTGAAACCCTGCCGGGCGAGATCGCGGCGCTGCAGGCCGAGATCGGCGCGGCCCAGGAGCGCCTCGCCGACCCGGGCCTCTATGCGCGCGACCGCAAGGCCTTCGATGCCGCCTCGGCGGCGCTGGCCGCCGCGCAGGCCGCCCTCGCGGCCGCGGAGGACAAATGGCTGGAGCTCGAGATCCTGCGCGAGGAGATCGGCGGCTAGTGTCCCGATATAAATTGGGCGTGCTCGTAAACGGTCCTTGGCGACGTTCTGTGACCGGTGACAAAACCGCAAGATCGGTCGAGCGCCTCATGTCTCCGTGCGCTTAGGTGGTGCTGCCACGCAGGACAGAACGATGAAGGCGGCGCTTCAAAACTACCATGCCCGGATGCGGCGGGTGCTGGATCACATAGACCGGCATCTGGACGACGATCTGGACCTGGACGCGCTGAGCAGTGTCGCAGCCTACTCGAAATATCATTTCCACCGGCAGTTCACGGCGACCTTCGGGCTGTCCGT
>DATBBS010000152.1:0-6069 GCA_036270895.1 Xanthobacteraceae bacterium | reverse complement strand
CAGAGTTCCGTTATGGTGAAGCGCGCCTTGAGGCCTCCATGCGGACGGCTGCGGCGGCGCGAAAAAAACAACGGCGGCGAGCCGGCGCTCGCCGCCTATGGGCAGGCTTATAGATAGGCGGGCCCGGGGCGTCAACGCCCGGAACCAGGCGCATCCCATCGGTGGCGGGGGGCCTCGTTGCGGCCGTCGGCGAGCTTTCGGCCGGTCAGGCGACGCGTTTGGCCCGCGCCTGGTCGTATCCGGCGGTGACCGCGGCCGTGTCGGCGGGCGAGAAACCCGCGAGCGGCGGCATCACGCGCGCCAGCGCCGCGTCGCCATGAATATGGGCGAGGAGCGACTTCACGCCGGGGACGAGCGGCCGGCCATCGAACAGCTTGCGGATCGTCACGGCCGTGTCGAGCGCCGCCGCATCTCCCAGACGCCAGGCGCGCTGGCACAGATCGGCGTTGAGATTGGCGGTCGCCGATATGCAGCCCGCGAAGGCGCCCGCGCGCGCATCGAGCAACACCGCCTCGGTTGACGGAAACACGTTGAAGCTCGGCGAGATCGCGGCGGCCTCGCGCGCGTATGTCATGTCGCCGGAGGAGTCCTTCAGGCCGGCGATGCGCCCGCCGAAGGCGTCGAGCAGCCGCCGGATCAGCTTCGGGTTCCACGGCAGCCCCGACAGCGCCGGGTAGTGGTAGAGGTAGAGCGGAAGTGGATGGGCCTTGGTGGCGGTGACGATGGTCTCGATATAGGCGACGAGCCCGTCATCCGGCACGCCTTTGTAATAGAAGGGCGGCAGCACCAGCGCGCCGCCAAACCCGAGCTCGGCCGCCAGCCGTGTGAGGGCGACCGCGTCGGCGACCGCCGCCGCCCCAGTGCCGACCATCATGCGGCCCAATGGCAGGCCGGCTTGCTGGTACGCCTTCATCACCCCTTGCCGTTGCGCGAGGGAGAAAGAGGTCGCTTCGCCCGTGGTGCCCAGCACGTTGAGGCCGTCGCAGCCATTGTCGAGCAGATGACGCGCGAGCCTGGTCGCGCGCGCGCTATCGGGCTCGCCGCTCTGATCGATCGGGGTGGCAATGGCGGCGATGACGCCGCGCAAGGCGGACTCGGGCATTTCGCTTCTCCTTGGTGGTTTTGGCCTTTGCGACGGTCAGCCGCTGACGTTGAATGCGGCGAGGCCCGCCATATTGACCAATTCCCTGTCGGTTGCCGAGAGGCCGACGATCTGCACCGGCCGGTCGAGGCCGACCAGCAGCGGGCCGATCACGGTCGCGCCGCCGAGTTCCTGCAGCATCTTGGTCGAGATCGCGGCGGAATGGAACGCCGGCATGATCAGCACATTGGCGGGTCCTGACAGGCGGCAGAACGGATAGGCCGCCATCAGATCGGGATTGAGCGCGATGTCGGCCGCCATCTCGCCGTCATACTCGAAATCGACGCGACGCTGGTCGAGGAGGCGCACCGCCTGCTGCACGCGCGCCGCGCGCTCGCCGGGCGGATGGCCGAAGGTCGAGAAGGCGAGCAGCGCCAGGCGCGGCTCGTGGCCGAACTTGCGAGCGACGCCGGCGGCTTCGATCGCTATCTCGGCGAGATCCTGGGCGTCCGGCATCTCGGTCACCGCGGTGTCGGCGACCAGCACGGTGCGTCCGCGCGCGATCACCAGCGAGACGCCCATGACGCGATGGCCGGGCTTGGGATCGATGCAATGGGTGACATCGGCGAGCGCGGCCGAGAAGTTGCGGGTGACGCCGGTCACCATGGCGTCGGCATCGTTGAGCGAGACCATGCAGGCCGCAAAGTGGTTGCGGTCCTGATTGACCAGGCGCTGGCAGTCGCGCTGGAGAAAGCCTTTGCGCTGCAGCCGCTCGTAGAGATAGGCCGCGTAGACCGCATTGCGCTTGGACAGCCTTGCATTGACGATCTCGATACCGTGGCCGAGCTCGATGCCGGCGATCTTGGCGGTTTCGCGCACCCGTTCTTCGCGGCCGACCAGGAGCGCGGTGCCGTAGCCTTGATGCACGAAGCTCGCCGCGGCCCGGATCACCTGCTCCTCCTCACCCTCGGCGAACACGACGCGTTTTGGCTGGCGGCGCAAGCGCTCGAACACGCGGGCGAGCACGCCGGCGACCGGATCGCGGCGCGAGCGAAGCGCTGCTCGATAGGCCTCCATGTCGTCGATCGGCTTGCGCGCGACGCCGGTGTCCATCGCGGATTTCGCCACCGCGGGCGGAATGAAGGAGATCAGCCGCGGGTCGAAGGGCACCGGGATGATGTAATCGGGGCCGTATTTCGGCCGCGCCCCATAGGCGACCGCGACCTCGTCCGGCACGTCCTCGCGCGCCAGCGCGGCGAGCGCGCGCGCGGCCGCGATCTTCATCTCCATGTTGATGGTTCTGGCGCGCGCGTCGAGCGCGCCGCGAAAGATGTAGGGGAAGCCGAGCACGTTGTTGATCTGGTTCGGATAGTCCGAGCGGCCGGTCGCCATGATGGCGTCGTCGCGCACGGCGGCGACCTCTTCGGGGGTGATCTCGGGGTCCGGATTGGCCATGGCGAAGATGATCGGCTTCGGCGCCATCGACTTCACCATCTCGGGCGTCACCGCGCCCTTGACCGAAAGACCGAACAGCACGTCGGCGCCGGCAAGCGCGTCGGCGAGCGAGCGCGCCTTCGTCTTGACCGAGAATGCCGACTTCCACTGATTCATGCCTTCGGTGCGGCCTTCGTAGATCACGCCCTTGGTGTCGCAGAGGATCAGGTTCTCGGGCCGAAAGCCGATCGCGCGCAGCAATTCGAGGCAGGCGATTCCGGCCGAGCCCGCGCCGTTGCACACGAGCTTCGTGGTCGCGATCTCGCGGCCGGTGAGATCGAGCGCGTTGATCAGGCCGGCCGCCGCGATGATCGCGGTGCCGTGCTGGTCGTCGTGAAAGACCGGAATGTCCAGAAGCTCGCGCAGCTTCTGCTCGATGATGAAGCACTCCGGCGCCTTGATGTCCTCGAGGTTGATGCCGCCCCAGCTCTTGCCCAGCAGCTTGACGCAGTTGATGATCTCGTCGGGATCCTCGGACGAGACCTCGAGGTCGATCGAGTCGATATCGGCGAAGCGCTTGAATAGAACGGCCTTGCCTTCCATCACCGGCTTGGCCGCCAGCGCGCCGAGATTGCCGAGACCCAGAATGGCGGTGCCGTTGGTGATGACGGCGACGAAATTCCCCTTGGTGGTGTAGTCGTAGGCGAGAGCTTCGTTCTCGGCGATGGCGAGCACCGGGACGGCGACGCCGGGCGAATAGGCGAGCGAGAGATCGCGCTGGGTCGCCATCGGCTTCGTCGCCACGATCTCGAGCTTGCCGGGACGGCCCTGGCTGTGAAACAGCAGCGCTTCCTGATCGGTGAAGGTGGGACGGTTGCCGCGGCCCTTGGACGGAGGGGACATTGAAACTCCTAAGACGCCCGCCCTCCGGTATGGAGGACGGCGGAAATTACAGGAAGGACAGATGCTTGCTCAAGCTACAGCAACGCATGGCCGGCGTCTGTAGGCCGCCTTTCGCGTCTGCGATGGCGCGGCGCTGTTGAACCGGGCCGATGCCGGTAGTAAATCCTGCGCGGCGACACGGCTCGACATTTGTCTCAGCGACGGAACCGCCATGATCCGCTTCCTCTTGCGTTCCCTCGGCCTGTGGATTCTCGCCGCGGGTTTCGTTTTCTTCGTCTATGACGGCACCAAGTCGATCGCCGGCAACCACCTCTATATCACCAAGCTCGGCGATACCTGGAACGCGCTCCACTCGACCAGCCTTCAGTTGCTCCAGCCGGCGATCGAGCGCCACGTCGCGGTATGGCTGTGGGATCCCGTGGCGTTGTCGGTTTTGACCGCGCCGACCTGGCTCGTCTTCGCGGTTCTCGGCGCCATCTTGATGCTGCTGGGCCGCAAGAAGAAGCCGCTCATCGGATACGCGCGCTGACGAGAAGGCCGCGGCGTGACCGCCGCGGCTCGCTGTGTGGCCGATACGGCGTGCATCACTTGAGCGCGGCCACTCCCGCGGTGCAGGTCTGCAGGTCCTGGAAGCCGGCGGCGCCGCTGCAGCCGATGGCACCGATGAGCTTGCCGTCCTTGACCAGCGGGATGCCGCCTTGCGATCCGATCATTCCGTCGAGCGTCATCTGGTAGATGTTCTCGAAACCCTTCGCCAAGTTGTCCTCGAACGCCTTGGTGGGGCGGCGGAAGGTCGCGGCGACCCGCGCCTTGTGCTGCGAGATGGTGACCGAGGCGTATTGCGTATTGTCCATTTTCTCGAAATAGACCAGGTCGCCGGCCGGCCCGACGACGGTGATCGCCATGAACCAGTTGTTCTTTTTCGCCTCCGCCATGGCGGCGTCGGCGATCAGCTTGGCCTGCTCGAGGTTGATGGTCTCGCCGTAGGGGACGGGCGGCGGCGGGGCCGCCGGTTGCTGCGCCTGCGCCTGCGCGCCGGCCGCGACCGCGGCGCAAGCCGCAAGCGAGATCAAAGCGAATTTACGCATCGAACTTCCTCCCATGTTGCTTGATGGTCTCGAGCCTTGACGAGGCCCGGGATATGCAGGGTCACCTGCGCCCATCAGCATAGGGTGGGAATGTTGCCTGCGATACAGGCTTACGGGCGCGGCGCTCGCACCCGCGTGATCGCGCCCTGGCCTGGTGTCGTGCGAGATGTGATGGCGCGGCCGATGCGCCGGCAGCGCGTCTCGCTTATATTGGGGACAGCAAGCAAGGGAGACCGCGCGATGTTCATGTTCAACAAGAAGCTGGAAATGCCCGCCGCCGGACAGGCGCTGCCCGGCCGTTCGCAGCCGATCCCGACTGCCGCCTCCCACTTCGTCAACCGGCGTGCGCTCAAGGGGCCCTATCCCCCGGGTTTCGAGACCGCGATGTTCGGCCTGGGCTGCTTTTGGGGCGCGGAGCGAAAATTCTGGGAGCTCGGCGATGGAATCCATGTGACCGCGGTCGGCTACGCGGGCGGCCCCACGCCCAATCCCACCTATCAGGAGGTCTGCTCCGGGCGCACCGGGCACAACGAGGTTGTCTTCGTGGTCTACGACCCCAAGAAAATTTCCTACGAGCAGCTGCTGAAGGTGTTTTGGGAGAGCCACGATCCCACCCAGGGCATGCGCCAGGGCAACGATGTCGGGACGCAATACCGCTCGGGAATCTACGTGTACTCGCCGGCGCAACGGCAAGCCGCCGAGGCCTCGAAGGCGATGTATGAGCAGGCCATCAAGGCCAAGCGCTATGGCGCCATCACGACCGAGATCGTCGATGCGCCGGAATTCTATTTCGCCGAGGACTACCATCAGCAGTACCTCGCCAAGAATCCCATGGGCTATTGCGGGCTCGGCGGCACCGGCGTGAGCTGCCCGATCGGGACCGGGGTGGCGGCGCATTGAACCGGTGGCGGGCGGCCCGCCGCGCCTCGTCGCGGGCGCTCGCGGGACGGCCGCGCCCATAAAGGCGTGCCGGCAACGGGCGGCAGTTAGGTTTTGTTAACCATAAGTGGCGCTAATCGGGCGGGTGAGTTTCAAGAACCGGTCCGGATTCGCCGCATGCGGCCTGCCTGCCTATTGATCATGGTCCTGGCTGCGCTCCTCGTGGCGGGGTGCGCCCGGCGGCCAGCGCCGCCCATGGCGGCCGCCGTGCAGCCGGCATCCGAGCTCGACTCCTTCGCCTATGGGGGCGCGCGGCGGAACTTGGCGGCGCCGGTGCGCGCCATCCCGCCCGCCGCCTACGCGGCCGCGGGGGAGGGATCCTATGGGCTCGATTCCGGTGACAGGCTGCGCGTGGTCGTCTTCGGTCAGGATGGCCTCACCAACAGCTACAGCGTGGATGCCGGCGGCAACATCACCATGCCGCTCATCGGCTCGGTCGCGGCACGCGGGCTCACCCCGTCCGCATTGTCGGCTGCGATCGGCGCGCGCCTGCGTCAGGGCTTCATCCGCGAGCCGCATGTCGCGGTCGAGATCGAGGCCTACCGGCCGTTCTTCATCCTCGGCGAAGTGACGTTTCCCGGCCAGTACCCGTATGTGCCCAACATGTCGGTGGAGACGGCCGTT
>DATBBS010000151.1:0-5518 GCA_036270895.1 Xanthobacteraceae bacterium | reverse complement strand
TGGCTGCCCGACCGCATCGGCTTCGGCACCGCGGTCTACACCAACGGGCTTCTGGTCGGCGAAATCCTGCCCGTCGCCCTGACGTTGCCGGTGGTGCTGGTCCTGGTCGGGGGAAGCTGGCGGCTCGCTTTCGTGGTCTGGGCCGTCCCTTGCGTCGTGATCGCATTGCTGATCCTCGGGCTTGCGCCACGCGCACCCGCGCCTACAGGC
Source organism: Xanthobacteraceae bacterium (assembly GCA_036270895.1). Classification (GTDB taxonomy): domain Bacteria; phylum Pseudomonadota; class Alphaproteobacteria; order Rhizobiales; family Xanthobacteraceae; genus JAVDCA01. The sequence goes on along the minus strand of DATBBS010000151.1, from coordinate 5,308 downwards.
CCGACGACGCCGCGCCGCTGGTGGCCGGACTGGCACGACGGCCTGATCTGGCGGCTCGGCCTGATGTTCGGCGCCAACAACGCCGCCTATTTCTCGGCCAATGCCTTCATCCCCGACTATCTCCACCATGTCGGGCCGCCCGACCTGATCGGCGACACCTTGAGCGCGCTCAACATCGGCCAGCTTCCCGCCTCGCGGATCCTGCTCGCCTGCGCGGGCCGGCTCGCCGGCCGCGCCTGGCCCTATGTGGGCTGCGGATTGCTGTCGCTCGCCGGCGTGATCGGCATCCTGTCCGGTACCGGCTGGGTCATCGTCGCGGCGGCCGCCGCGCTCGGCTTTTCGGGCGCCGCCTCGCTGACCTTGTTGCTGGCGCTGCCGCCGCTCCTGAGCCCGCCCGACGATATTCACCGCATGACCGCCGCGATGTTCACCATCAGCTATTCCTGCGCCGTGATCGCGCCGATCATCAGCGGTCTCGCCTGGGACGCGAGCGGCCTTCCGGCGGCCGCCTTTGCGCCCATCGGATTATTCGCCTGCCTGATGATCGGACTTGCCTCCACCCTGCCGCGGCCGGCGCGCTGACGCGTTTCATCCTCGGGGCGCCCTCGAAATCTCGTGCCATCTAGGATAAGGTCGCGGCCCGCGCCCATCCGCCTCACATGGAACCCGCCCATGCTCGATGCCACCAAGCCGCAACGCTACAACGCCTATGAGCGGCCGCACGCCGACGTGCGCGAATTCGTCGAGCGTGCCGAGCAGCAGGGCGAGCTCCTGCGCATCAAGGGCGCTGACTGGGACCTGGAGATCGGGACGCTCGGCGAGATCGTGAACCATGCGCGGCCCGAGCCGCCGGCGCTCTTGTTCGAGGACGTGCCGGGCTACCCGAAAGGCATGCGGCTCTTGTCGGGGGCCACCAATTCCTCCAAGCGGCTGGCGATCACGCTCGGCTTGCCGGTGCCCGAGCGCCCGCTCGACGTGGTGCGGGCCTATCGCGACCGCATGAAGACCCACCAGCCGATCCCGCCGCGTGTCGTGCCCAAGGGCGCGGTGCTGGAGAATGTCGACCGCGACGACAAGGTCGATCTGTGGAAATTCCCCGTCCCCAAGCTGCACGAGCGCGACGGCGGCCGCTACATCGGTACCGACGATCTCGTCATCATGCGCGACCCGGACGAGAACTGGATCAACGCCGCGACCTACCGCAGCATGGTGCAGGACAAGAACCACGTCTCGCTGTGGATCTCGCCCGGCAAGCACGGCCGCCAGATCCGCGAGAAATATTTCCGCGCCGGCAAGCCCTGCCCGGTGCTGATCAGCTGCGGCCACGATCCGCTGCTCTTTCTCGCCGGCGGCAACGAGCTCAAATTCGGGCTGTCCGAATTCGACTACGCGGCCGGCCACCGCGGCGCGCCCTATGACGTGGTGCTGAGCGAGCTGCATGGCCTGCCGATGCCGGCGCATGCCGAGATCGTCATCGAAGGCGATATGGTGGAAGGCGAGACCGCCAAGGAAGGGCCGTTCGGCGAGTTCACCGGCTATTACGCGTCGAGCCCGAGCGAGCAGCCGGTGGTGCGGGTGCGGCGGGTCTATTACCGCAACGACCCGATCCTCTCGATCGCCTCGCCGATGCGCCCGCCGTCGGATTTCTCCTTCAGCAAATGCGTGATGAAGGCCGGCATGATCTGGGACGAGGTCGAGCGCGCGGGACTTTCCGGGGTCCAGGGCGTGTGGGTGCACGAGTTCGGCGGCGCGCGCATGTTCAACGTGATCGCGATCAAGCAGGCCTATCCGGGTCACGCCCGCCAGGCCGGCATGATGGCGGCGAGCTGCCAGTCGGGCTCCTATCTGGGACGCTTCGTCATGGTGGTCGACGACGACATCGACCCGACCGACCTGTTCGACGTGATGTGGGCGATGTGCACGCGCTGCGACCCGGCGCAGGACATCGACTTCATCCGGCGCGCCTGGAGCGGCCCGCTCGACCCGATCGTCGACAAGGCGTCGTCGACCAATTCACGCGCCGTGATCGATGCCTGCCGGCCGTTCGAGCGGATCAAGGATTTCCCGCCGGTCGCCAAGGCGAGCCCCGAGCTCGTCAAGAAGGTGAGCGAGAAGTTCGCGGGGATCTTGGCGAAGCTGTAGCCACCTGTAGCCCGCATGGAGCGCAGCGGAATGCGGGGCAAGCCGCGCCGCGACCGCGCATGTCTTTCGACGCGCTTCGTCATGACGGCCTAGCCGGGCTCCATCCCGTTGGCCTTGATGATCCGTAGCGCATCCGGCTCGATGAAGAATCTGATCAGCGCCCGCGCGGCCTCGGGGTTCTTTGACGTCGTGCTCATGCCGGCCGAGAACAGCGTGATCAATTGCAGGTCGGGCGGAAACGGCCCGACCAGCTCGACGCCGGCGACCGGCAGCAACTCGCTGACCTGCTGCACCGCAAGCTCGGCCTCGCCCCTGGCGACGAGCTCGGCCACCATGCCGCCCGTCTGGGTGCGCGATTTCGCCTTGACGGCGTCGGCGATACCGAGGCGTTCCGCCATCTTCATGAAATGAATCCCGCTGCCCCCGACTGTCGTATAAGCGACCGACCCGGCGGCGAGGATCGTGCGCCGGAACGCCTCCGAGGTGCCGATATCGGGCTTCGCCGCGCCGGCCCGCACCGCGAGACCGATGCCGGAGCGCGCGATGTCGGCCCGCGTGCCCGCGTCGACCCTGCGTTGCGCGATCAGCTCGTCGACGACCGCGCGCGTAAGAACCGCAACGTCGAAACTCTCGCCGCCTTCGATCTCCTTGTGCAGCAGCGCCGCAACGTCGATCTTGAGCGTCAGGACGTGGCCCGTCCGCCGCTCGAAGTCCGCGCCGATCGCGCGCACGATCGCGCTGGTTCCGTTCGAGCTCAGGACCTTGAGCTCAGCGGCCGGCGCGCGGCCGAGCGAGACAAGCAGGGCGGCGACGATCGCCGCTGACATTCGCATGTCCACGATCCGCTCCTATTGGGTGGCGACGACGACGCCCTTGACGCTGTCGCCGGCGCGATCGAGCGATTGCCGCACAAAACCGGATTTCTTCACGTCCTCGGCGAACGCTTTGGCGAAAGCCGTGACCGCGGCGGGCCGCTCCTTGGCGTAGCCGATCGCGATCGGCACGTTGTAGTAGCTGCCCGGCAGGATGCGCGAGCCCGGCAGCGCGGCCTGCGCCGAGACCAGCATCGGCACCACATGGCTGAAGGCGTCGGCCTCGCCGGCGACGAGCTTTTCCACCGCGGCCCTCGGATTTTCCACCGCGACGCTGATCATCGTCGCCTTGGCGATGGTCTTTTTCAGGAAGGCCTCCTGGGCGCTGCGCGCCGGCACCAGCAGCCGAACGTCCGGCCGGTCGATCTCGTCGATGCTTTGGATGGTCGATGCAGCCGGCACCAGATAGGTGGTCTGCAGATCGAGCACGACCGGCCCGAAATCGAAGGCGGCGGCGCGGTCGGCCGTGATGCCGATGAAGGTCGCGTCGAGCTCACCCTTGCGGAAGGCCTCGATGACCGCGACGGGGTTTTCGTATCTGATCAGTTGCGCCGGCACGTCCAGGCGGCGCGCCAGCTCGCGGCCGAGATCCGGCACCACGCCGGTGAGGCCGCCCGACGCCCCATCGGGCAGCGCGAAATAGGTGACCATGAGGACGCCGACGCGCAGCGTGCCGGTCGGCGCGAAAGCCTTGGCGGTGTCGGGTGCCTGGGCGGTCGCGGGGCCCGCCAACGTCACGGCCAGCCACCCAAGGGCGCCAAGCGACAGTTTCACGCAGTGTCCAAAAGTCATGGTTCCTCCCATCGTTTTATGCCGGCCAGCATAGCATGACCTTCCCACGCGGCCCGCGGAACAATCCGGCCAGCCCGCCATTGCATGGACATGGACGATCGGCCGGACATTCGGAGCTTGTCGGCGTTGCGCGAGGCGGAGGCCGCCTGCCGGCGCTGTCCGCTCTATCGCGACGCCACCCAGGTGGTGTCGGGCGAAGGGCCGGCGCACGCGCGGGTCATGCTGGTCGGCGAGCAGCCGGGCGACCAGGAGGACCGGCAGGGCCGGCCCTTCGTCGGGCCCGCCGGCCGCATCCTCGACCGCGCCATTATCGATGCAGGCATCGACCGTCGCCAAGTTTTCGTCACCAACGCGGTCAAGCATTTCAAGTTCGAAGAGCGCGGCAAGCGGCGGCTGCACAAGCGCCCCAACGCGTCCGAGATCGAGGCCTGCCGCTGGTGGCTGGCGCGTGAGCGGGCGCTCGTGAAGCCGCGCGTGATCGTGGCGCTCGGGGCGACCGCGGCGCGCGCCGTGCTCGGCCGCACCGTCACGATCGCCAAGGTGCGGGGCGCGGTCCTGCGCGACGATGCGGGCGCCAGCATCGTCGTCACGATCCATCCGTCCTATCTGCTGCGGCTGAAGGACGACGAATCGAAGGAACGGGAATACAAGCAGTTCGTCGCCGACCTGCGTCGCGGCGAGCAGCTCCTGGAAGCCGCGTGATCAGATCCAGGCGCTGGCGCCGCCGTCGACCGGCCAGGCGCAACCGATGACGTAGCTCGCGCGCTCGGAGGCGAGGAACGCGACCACGGCCGCGACCTCCTCGGGCTTCGCCAGCCGGCCGAGCGGGAATTTTGCGCCGCGTTCCTTGAGGATGTCGGCCTCGGACTTGCCGGTCTGCGCCGCCGTCTTGCGGATGCCCTCTTCGAGCCGCTCGGTGAGAGTGGCGGTCGGAACGACCGCATTGAGCAGGATGCCGTCGCGGGCGAGATCGTTCGCCATCGCCTTGGTGAGGTTCAGGATCGCGGCGTTGTTCATGCCGGTAGCGACCGCGTTGGGCTGCGGCTGGCGGCCGGCGAGCCCGGTGACATTGATGATGCGGCCCCATTGGCGCGCCCGCATCGGCGGAATGGCGTGGCGCATGCAGCGGGCAAATCCGTTGAGCTTCTTCTCGAAATTCTGTCCCCATTGAGTGTCGCAGAGGGTGTAGAGGTCGCCCGGGCTCACCAGCGCCGCGTTGTTGACCAGGATGTCGAGGCGGCCGAACTCGGCGAGCGTGCGCTCCACCATCATGCGGATCGACCCATCGCTCTCGATGTCGATCGGGATGCCGAGCACGCGCCCACCCGTCTGGCTCAGCTCCCGGCAGGCGGCCGCATTGCGCTTGGGATCGAGGCTCGCCACCACCACGTCGGCGCCCTCGGCGAGCAATTCCGCCGCGCAGGCGCGGCCGATGCCGCGGCTGGCGCCGGTGACGATCGCGACGCGTCCGGTGAGGCCGAGATTCATTGTTGCTCCTCTCT
>DATBBS010000150.1:0-9046 GCA_036270895.1 Xanthobacteraceae bacterium | reverse complement strand
GAGAAGGTCGCGATGCCGCGCCGGATGAAGGCCTCGCCGCGCTCGACATTGTCCTCCTTGCGGCTGTCGAGCGCGCTGATGGTGAGGACCAGCGGCGCGGCGCGCGCGCCCTTCGGCAGCCGCAGCAATCCCACGATCTCCTTGCCCTCGAACGGGATGCGCACGACCTCGGGCGGTGGATCGAGATGGCGGGCATAGCCCTGGAAGGCCTCCAGCGACTTCTCATAGGCCCGCTGCTTGCCGGGAGAATTCGGCGTCGGCCAGCGCGCGAACGAATAGAGGCGCCAGGCCTGCAGGTAATTCTCCTGCGCCTCCGCGATGCGGCCCGCCGCCTCCGCCGCCGTGGCGCTCGCCGCGTAGGTTGCGGCGACCGCGCTCCAGGCGGCGGCCCATTCGTCACGGTCGAGGGTGGCGATGTTCGACAGCGCCGTGCGCACGTCGGCGGGTTTCAAGCCGGTGAGCGGATAGGCGTTGCGGTCGGCGCGCGCCTGGGTCTCGGTCTTGAGCTCCTCGATGCTGCGCGCCGGCGCGATCTGGGCGAGCGCGGCGGCATGGCACAGCGCCAGCATGGCGGCGGCGACGAGGCATGCGCGATGAGCGGTAGGCATGGGAGACTCCCGGCCGGGGTGTTTGATTGAACGCGCGGCGATGATTTCACGGGCCCGGTCCGGAGGCAATCATCCGCGGGCCGCCGCGGGCAGCGTGCACGGCCTTGCCGACCGCAAGCGTTCCGAAGGCGGTGCGGCTCGGATAAGGTTGCGAATCAAACGCCTCAACCGTCGGCCGTTACGGGAACCATCATGGCAAAACAGGTCCGCTTGCCGAAAGCCGCGGCCAAGATCCGCGATGTGGCGCCGCGCCGCCCGTTGCGGGGACGCCCCGCTGCGCCGATAGCGGAGGCCGTCGGCGGCCCGACCCAGTCCGAGCCCATGCGGCTCGCCGCCGAGGTCGCCCGGCTCGAAGCGGAGCTGGCGGCCATGCGGGAGCGCGTCGCCGAGCTCGAAACCCGCGCCGAAAGCGATCCGCTGACCGGGGTCCTGAACCGCCGCGGCTTCGAGCGCGAATTGAAACGGGCCGGCGCCTATGTGCGGCGCTACGGCGGCAATGCGGCGCTGGTCTATCTCGACCTCGACGGCTTCAAGGCGGTGAACGACCGCCACGGCCATGCGGCCGGCGATGCGGTTCTCAAGGCAGTGGCGTCGGTATTGGTCGGATCGGTGCGCGCCTCCGACACGGTGGCACGGATCGGCGGCGACGAATTCGCGGCATTGCTTTGGAACCTGAGCGCGCCGGCCGCGCGCACCAAGGCCCTGGCGCTGGAGCAGGCGATCGCGGCCGCGACGGTCGCGTGGGGAGGGGGCCTGCTGTCGGTCGGAGCCTCGGCCGGCGTCGCCGAGCTTTCCGCCGATCAGGACATCGGCGGCATCGTCGCCCGCGCGGATGCGGCCATGTATGCCCGCAAGCGCGCGGTTCGAACGGGCTGAGGCCTGGAACCCGGCTCCCAGTGGATGCTCCCGCGGCGTCATTGTGAGCGACCCGCCTACGCTCGATTTGCGAGCTACGGCGGGTTAAAAGTCCGCCGAAGCGCTGAGCGCGAAGGCGGAAGCGAAGCAATCTCGCCCCACACTCCTCGCAACGACGCAGGAAGGTTGCGGCATTCTGCTGCATCGGGCCGGCCCAGCCGCCGATCCCGGCCTGGGACAGGCCTTTTCGGCCACGCCTAGGCGATGATGTCCGGCGTCAACTGATCTTCGATGAAGGTAATGCGGTCACGCAAGACGAGCTTGCGTTTCTTGAGCCGCTGGACCTGCAGGATGTCGGCAGCGGGCGATCCCTGCAGCGATTCGATCGCGATATCGAGGTCGCGATGTTCCTGCCGCAGCCGCGTAAGCTCAGCGCGCAGCTCTATTTCTTCCTCTTCGGTCATCGCCGCTCGATCCCCGGAGCCCTATCATGCGGCGTTGCCCTCACTCATGGCAAACGTCCGCTGCCGAATTGATTAATGCTTCGCCGGATAGCAAAATCCACCGATTTGCTGCGCTGCACAATCGATGCCGCGTCGACTTGCGGCTCATGGCGTGGCACACTAGTTCAAGTAAAGTGAGCGTGCTCGCCGCCGGCGGCTGGCCTGTGTCCTCCCAGCCTAGCGAGCGCGATAAGTCGGGCCATTCTGACACGAGGAGACCTTCCTGATGTCCATCCAGACGCATCTTGTGGAACTTGAACTGCGGCACAAAGCGTTGGAATCCGAGCTAGCCGAGGCTCAGCAGCATCTCTCGGTCGACGATCTCAAAATACTGGAAATCAAGCGTCGCAAGTTGCACCTGAAGGATGAAATCGAGCGACTGCGCGGCGAGGTCAGCACCAGCGTTCATTAGGCGCGCGGCGCCGTTCGAGCGCCATCCATCCATCCGTTCGCGTATCACCGCCGGCCCGTGCTATCGAGGCCGGCGGTTTTGCATTTGCGGACCCCAGACGAGAGGAAGACCATGAACCGGCGAGCCGGTCTCGCAGCCGCTGTGGCGGTCCTGGGGCTGGGCCTTGCAGGCCCAGCGGCGGCGCAGGATTTCCCCAGCCGCGCCATCACCTTGATCGTGCCTTATCCGCCCGGCGGCGGGGTCGACGCCATGGCGCGCATCGTGGGCGAGAAGCTGTCCACGGCGCTCGGCCAGCAGGTGATCGTCGACAACCGGGGCGGCGGCGGGGGCAATATCGGGACCCGCGCGGCCGCCAAGAGCCCGCCCGACGGCTACACGCTTCTGCTCGGCCATACCGGCACGATCTCGATCAATCCGAGCCTTTACGCCAATGCGGGCTATGACCCGCGCCGGGATTTCGCGCCGATCGGGCTGATGGCGTCGATGCCGGTGGCCCTGCTCGCGCATCCGTCATTTCCGGGCAAGACCGTCGCGGACGTGATCGCGATCGCCAAGAAAGCGCCGGGGAAGCTCGACATCGGCACCTCGGCGATCGGAACCGGCGGCTACATGTCGGCCGAAGCCTTCAAGTCGAGCGCCGGTCTCGATGTCGCCATCATCCCCTATAAGGGCACCGCGCCGGTGATGAATGACCTGCTCGGCGGCCATGTGCCGATCGCCTTCGGGGTGCTGCCGCCGGCGCTCGGCAACCTGTCGGCCGGAAACCTGCGCGCCATCGCGGTGCTGAGCCCGAAACGTTCCAGCCTGCTGCCCGACGTGCCGACCGCGGCGGAGTCGGGCCTGCCGGGGTTCGAATCGGTGCTGCATTATGGGCTGCTCGCGCCCGCCGGCACGCCCAGGCCGATCATCGAGCGGCTCAATAAGGAGTTGCGCGCGCTGGTCGCCACTCCGGAAGTGCAGGCCCGCATCCATGCGGAAGGCGGCGACGAATTCACCTCCTCGCCCGACGAATATGCGGCCGATATCGACCGCGAGGAGACCAAGTGGGGAACGCTGATCCGCAAGCTCAATCTGAAGGTGGAGTGAGATGTCGGGCGTGGCATCGGCGGGCGGGTCATCGGCGCGACGTTGCGGGCGAATCTGGGCAACCGCCGCGGTCGCGCTGCTGCTCGCGGCTCTGCCGGCGGCGGCACAGGACTATCCGACCCATCCGATCACGCTGATCGTGCCGTTTCCGGCCGGCGGCGGGGTCGACGCGGTGGCGCGGATCGTCGCCCAGAAACTGTCTGTCGCGCTCGGCCAGCAGGTCGTGATCGACAATCGCGGTGGCGCCGGCGGCGTGATCGGCACGCGCGCCGCCGTCAAGGCCGCGCCCGACGGCTATACGCTCGTCATGGCGCATACCGGCACGACGTCGATCAATCCGACGCTCTACGCCAACCCGGGCTATGACCCGCGCAAGGATTTCACGCCGATCGGGCTGATCTCTTCGACGCCGATTGTGATCATGACCCATCCGTCGTTTCCGGCCAAAACCCTCGGCGAGATGATCGCGCTGGCGAAGACGAGTCCCGGCACGCTCAATGTCGGCACGCCGCCCATGGGCACCGGCGGCTATCTGGCGGCCGAGTTGTTGAAGGCGACGGCCGGGGTCGACGTCACCGTCGTGCTCTACAAAGGCACCGCGCCGCTCACCAACGATCTGCTCGGCAACCAGGTGCCGGTCGGCTTCAACGTGATGGCTCCCGCGATGGGCAACCTGCAGGCCGGCAATCTGCGCGCCATGGCGGTGCTCGGCCCGACGCGCTCGAGCCTGCTGCCGGACGTGCCGACCGCCGCCGAATCCGGGCTGCCGGGATTCGAGGCCATGCTGCATTACGGCCTGCTCGCGCCGGCCGGCACGCCCAAGCCGATCGTCGCGCGGCTCAACGCGGAGCTGCGCAAGCTCCTGAATTCGCCGGACGTGAAGGAGCGGATCTTCGCCGATGGCGGCGACCCTTACGAATCGACGCCGGAGGAATACGCGGCCGACATCGACCGCGAGGAGGCCAAGTGGTCGGCGCTGATCAAGAAGCTCGGGCTTCGGGTGGAATGACGGGCGGGCCGGCGCGCAGGCTGCGTGCGGCCGCGGCGGCGTGGCTGCGCGGTAGCGCCTTTCTCTGTCTTTCGCTTCTCTGCGTCGCGCTGCAGGGCGCCCGCGCCGAGACCTGGCCGGTCCGGCCGATCACGCTGATCGTGCCGTTTCCGGCCGGCGGCAATGTCGATGCGGCGGCGCGCATCGTCGCCGAGAAGCTCGCGGCCGCGCTCGGCCAGCAGGTGATCGTCGACAACCGTGGCGGCGGCGGCGGCAATATCGGCGCCCGCGCGGCCGCCAAGAGCGCGCCCGACGGCTATACGCTGCTGCTCGGCAATGCCGGCGTCACCACGATCAATCCGACGCTCTACGGCAATCCGGGCTACGACATCCGCAAGGACTTCGTCGCGATCGGGCTGGTCGCGACCGCGCCGCTCGTCGTGATGGTGCATCCGTCAGTGCCGGCCGCCTCGCTCGGTGAGCTGATCGCCCTGGCGAAGAAGAATCCCGGCAAGCTCAATCTCGGCACCCCGGCGATCGGCTCGGCCGGCTATCTGTCGGCGGAGCTGTTCAAGGCGAGCGCGGGCGTCGACATGGTCACGGTCGCCTACAAGGGCACGGCGCCGCTCACCAGCGACATGCTGGGCGGTCACGTCCAGGTCGGCTTCAACACGATCCCGCCGACGCTCGGCAACATCCGCGCCGGCGCGTTGCGGGCGCTCGCCGTGACCACGCCCGCCCGCACCGCGCTGCTACCGGAAGTGCCCACCATGGCGGAGGCCGGCGTGCCGGCCTCCGAGGCGGTGCTGTATTTCGGGCTGCTCGCGCCCGCCGGCACGCCGCGGCCGATCGTCGATCGGCTCAACGCCGAGCTGCGCGCCGTGGTGGCGCTGCCCGAGGTGCGCGAGCGCATCGCCGCGGAGGGTGGCGATCCGTTGTCCTCTACGCCCGACGAATACGCCGCCGCCATCGATCGCGAGGAGACGCGGTGGGGCGCGCTGGTGCGCAAGCTCGGGCTCAAGGTCGATTGAGATCGGGGCTTACGCGCTCCGACCCGTCATGCCGGACTTGGGCGTCCACGACTTGACCGGCTTGTTTGTTCTCACGCCTTGCGCAGTTCCTGCGCGGCGCGCGCCAGGATCTCGACCAGCTTGGCCTCCGCGTCTTCGTCTCCCTCTAGGCGCTTTGCCGCGACCTCGCGCAAATTCTCGAGCGCCGCCTGCACGAGCGGGGGAAGCCCGTGGCGGTCATCCCGATCCTCGCCGCCCAGGCGGCGGCGCATGCGCGCGATCTTTTCGCCGATCACGGCGAAACGCTCGAGCACCGAATCGACGAAGTCGCGATTCTGCTCGAGATAGGCGCGCCCCTCGTCGGTGATCGTGTAGAGCTTCTTGGTGCCGTCGGCCTCGGCGGTCACGTAGCCCGCTTCTTCCAGATAGGTGAGGGTGGGATACACGATGCCGGGACTGGGCGAGTACCAGCCGGACGTCTTCTCCTCCAGCACCTTGATGATCTCGTAGCCGTGGCGCGGCTGCTCCGCGATGAGCGCGAGTGCGATCAGGCGCAGGTCGCCGGTCGCCAGCATGCGCCCGGCGCGAATCATGTCGCCGCCCCCCCTGCCGTGGCGGCCGCCCCCGCCGAAGCCATGCCGATGCCGCCATCCGCGTCCCGCCGCCCAGCGGCCGTCGCAGTCGGATCCGTGTCTCATTCCAAACATGTGTCGATCTCCTATGGAAAGATATATCTTTAGGTACTACTCCGTTTGATATAGCGCAAGATATATCTTTAAAATACATCCACCGCGTGTAATCATGAGTCTTGACACGCAATTTTTTGACGAACGCGCGAAATTGGTGTAGGAGAAAATCCACAGTCGGAATTGCGCGCCGATCTCGGGCCTGCCCGAGATCGGTTTTTTAATGCGCAGGTAGGGTCACCCGACCTGCGTGCCGGAAAGCGTCGGGCTTTTTCATGAGAGCTCATCCTCGTCCTGAGGAGGCGCGCAGCGCCGTCTCGAAGGACGGGCCACGGGCGAGACCGGTGCCGAGGCCGTCCCTGTAGATTCCCTGTATTTCGCCTGTTTTAACAGGGAAAAACAGGACCCGATGCCTGTAGATTCGCAGCCACCGCCCTGTTTTTCGCGCCTGCTATCTCCTGATGTCGTGCCGATTTACAGGGCGTCATGCGTGAGGAGCGCGGCGGAGCCGCCGGTCTCAACTTGTCCGCCGAATGGTGAAGGTGGAAGGACGTTCCGCCGGCTGCTCGCCGGTCCTTGCGGGGACATGCGCCCTGCAGATTCCCTGCTGTTTGCAGGAAATCCGCCCTTGGGGCGGTTCCTCACACGTTCTTCGCGGTCTCGCGCAGCTTGAATTTCTGCACCTTGCCGGTCGACGTCTTGGGCAACTCGGCGAACACCACGAAGCGCGGGCATTTGTAGCCGGCGAGGTTCTGGCGGCACCAGGCGATCATGTCGGCCTCGGTCGCGCTCGCGCCGGGCTTGAGCTCGATGAAGGCGCAGGGCGTCTCGCCCCATTTCTCGTCGGGCTTGGCGACCACCGCGGCGGCCTGCACCGCGGGGTGCTTGTAGAGCGCGTCTTCGACCTCGATCGAGGAGATGTTCTCGCCGCCCGAGATGATGATGTCCTTGGAACGGTCCTTGAGCTGAATGTAGCCGTCGGGATGCATCACGCCGAGGTCGCCCGAGTGGAACCAGCCTCCTGCGAACGCGGTCTGGGTGGCCGATGTATTCTTGAGATAGCCTTTCATCACCACGTTGCCGCGGAACATGACCTCGCCGATCGTCTCGCCGTCGCGCGGCACCGGCCGCATGCTGTCGGGGTCGAGCACATCGAGGCCTTCGAGCACCGGATAGCGCACCCCCTGGCGGGCCTTCTTGGCGGCCTGCTCGGGCCCGGGCAGCGCGTCCCAGGCCTTCTGCCAGTCGTTGACGCTGGCGGGCCCATAGACCTCGGTGAGCCCATACACGTGGGTGACGTTGAAGCCCGCGCCCTTCATGGCGGCGAGCACCGCCTCGGGCGGGGGCGCCGCCGCGGTGACGAACTCGACCGCATGTGGCAGCGGCTTCTTCTCGCCCGGCTGCGCGTTGAGCAGCGTCGACATCACGATCGGAGCGCCGCACAGATGCGTGACCTTGTGGGCCGCGATCGCCTCGAAGATCGGTGCCGCGCGCACCTGGCGCAGGCACACATGCGTGCCCCCGACGAAGGACAGCGTCCAGGGGAAGCACCATCCGTTGCAGTGGAACATCGGCAGCGTCCACAGATAGACCGGGTGCTTGGCCATGCCGCAGGTCAGCACATTGGCCATCGCGAGCAGATAGGCGCCGCGGTGGTGATAGACCACGCCCTTGGGATCGCCGGTGGTGCCGGAGGTGTAGTTGAGGGCGATCGCGTCCCATTCGTCGCCCGGCATTGTCCAGGCAAAATCCGGATCGCCTTCGCTCAGGAAGGCCTCATAGTCGAGGGTGCCGATCCGCTCGCCGGCGCCGGTGAATTCGGGATCGTCGTAATCGATCACCAGCGGCTTGGCCTTGGCGTGGGCGAGCGCCTCCTTCATCACTGTCGAGAATTCGCGGTCGACGATGAGCACCTTGGTGTCGGCATGGTCGAGCGTGAAGGCGAGGATGGCGGCGTCGAGGCGCGTGTTCAGGGCGTTGAGCACCGCGCCGGCCATCGGCACGCCGTAATGGGCTTCCAGCATCGCCGGCGTGTTGGCCAGCATCGCCGACACCGTGTCGCCGCGCTTGATTCCGCGCTTGGCCAGCGCCGCGGCCAACCGGCGCGCCCGCGCATAGAAGTCCGCATAGGAGCGCCGGAGCGCGCCGTGAACGATCGCCGGATGGGCCGGGTAGACCGCGGCGGCGCGCGCGAGCAGCGACAGCGGCGTCAGCGGCTGGAAATTCGCCGGATTGCGTTCGAGACCGGTGTCGTAGGGCGACTGGGCCATGGCTCTCCTCGCGGCCGGCGGGCCGCCCAGGCTAGCGAAAGCGGGCGGGGCCGATCAATCCGGTCCGCGCCAAATCAGTGCCGCAGTGGCGTGACCCACCGCCACGCCCAGGCGGCGGCGGCCGCCGCCGCCAAGACCCAGATCGCGATCACGGCCGCGGCGCCGGCGTGGCTCACCGGACGCGCCGCCTGCGCCGCCCTGGCGCGGTGCTCGGCCATGACGGCGGCGGGGATCATCTTGACCACCAGCGCGACGCCGAGCGGCACGAGGATGAGGTCGTCCATGAGCCCGACAACCGGGATGAAATCGGGGATCAGATCGATCGGGGAAAACGCATAGGCCGCGACACCCAGCGCCAACGCTTTGGCGTACCACGGCACGCGCGGGTCGAAAGCCGCCAGATAGACGGCATGCGCGTCGCGCGCGAGCGCGCGCGCCCATTCGGTCAGCCGGCGCCACATGTCGCGAGCGTAGCGGCCACAGGCGCGGCTTGCAAAGCGCGCCAACTGCCGCACAATCCGGCAAAACCCAGGGCAGGAGAGGCGCCGATGGTCGCCCAGGCGAGCCGTTATCCCGAGACCTATCGGCGTTCCCTCGATGACCCCGAGGGCTTCTGGGGCGAGGCGGC
>DATBBS010000149.1:0-12266 GCA_036270895.1 Xanthobacteraceae bacterium | reverse complement strand
CGCGCGTCAGCACCGCGACCGCATTCACCAGGTTGCTTTCGATCTGCGGCTTGATGGTTCCGCTCAGGGTGCAGAAATAGTCGATGCGGCCGCCGATGACGTCCTGCAGCGCGGGTCCGCCGCCCCGATAGGGGACATGCGTGATCTTGACCCCGATCGCCGCGTTGAACAGCGCGCAATCGACATGACCGGTGGAGCCGGCGCCGGCCGAGGCGAATTGCATCGCGTCCTGGTTCTTCCGCGCATAGGCGATGAAGTCCTGCAGGTTGCGGGCCGGATAATCCTTGCGCGTGATGAGCACCGTCGGCTGCTCCGCGACCAGCACGACCGGCGCCAGATCGGTCGTGAGATTGTAGAGCGGATTTCTGTAGAGCGTCTGATTGATGGCGTCGGCCCGGCTGCCGAGCACGAACTGGTAGCCATCGGGCGCCGCCTTGGCGACGCGCGCCGAGCCCACCATCCCGCCCGCGCCGCCGACATTCTCGATGATTACCTGCTGGCCGAGAACCTCGGAGAGCCGCTGGCCGATGATGCGTCCCAGCACGTCGGTGCCGCCGCCCGCCGCGAAGGGAACCACCATGGTGACCGGCCGGGTCGGCCAGGTCTGGGCCGCGGCCGGGTCATGCAAAAAAGGCAGCGAGGCTGCCAGCGCAAACAGGAGCGAGCGTTTTGCGAGCATGGGATGCGTCCGCCGGACAGGAGTTGCCTCGCATCATATCAGATCCGGGGTTTCCCCCACCGGGCCGGGCGCTTCTGCGCGAATGATGCCAATCCTTCGGCGGCCTCCGGCGATTGTCGCTTGGCGGCGTGGGATTCGATCAATTGATCGAAAGCCGCCTCGTCGAGGTTGCTCCAGGCGGACCGAAGGGCGATCGCCTTGGTCTGGCTGATCGCGTCGGGACCGTTCTCGAGCAGATGTCCGACGATCCGGGCGCCCGCGGAGTTGAGCTCCTCCAGCGGTACGATCTCGTGCACCAGGCCGATGCGGCGCGCTTCCTCGACGCCGAATCTTTCGCCGGTGAGCGCATAGCGACGGACCTGGCGCACCCCGATGGCGTCGTTGAGCTGGGGAATGATGATGGCGGCCGTCAGTCCCCACCGGGCTTCGGAAATGGAGAAGACCGCATTGTCGGCCGCCATCACCACGTCGCATGCCGCGATGAGACCCGTGCCGCCGCCGAAGCAGCCGCCCTGCACCAGCGCCACCGTCGGCACCGGCGCCGCTTCCAGCCGCCGCACCGCCGTCGCGGTCGCGCGCGAGACCCGGATATTCTCCTGGGACGACGCGGTCCGCACCGCATCGATCCATTTGAGGTCGGCGCCGGCTTGAAAGTGCCGGCCATTGCCCTTGATGACGATGACCCGCAATCCTTCGCTGCGCGCGAGCGCATCCATGGCGGCCAGCAGTCCCTGGATCAGATCGCCGTCATAGGCATTGTTGAGTTCGGGCCGGTTGAGGACGAGGCTCGCGACGCCACGGGCGTCCACCTCCCAGAGCACGGAGCCGGTGGCATTCGATGTGATCATGTCGATCTCTCCCGTGCCCGGCCGCGCGGCGACGGCTTCAGCGTGCCGCGAGCCTGGTTCATGCCGATGCGGATCCGACGTCCCATCCGGCGGCGCGGAAGCGTTCCGCGCCGCGCGGACCGGTGACGAAGCGAATGAAATCCATGGCCGCGCCCGGCGAGGCGGCATGCCTCGCGACCGCGGCGCAATAAACGCTGATCAATTGCAGATCCGCCGGCAGATACCCCGCAAACCGCACGCCCTCGACGCCGATCAGCTCGCTCGCCTGGGTCAGGCCGATGGTGGCCCGGCTGGAAGCGACAGCCCGCACCACCTCCTTGCCGGTGGCGCACAGGACGCCTTTCCGGTCGATCTCCGCCGAAACGCCGAGACGCCCGAACAGCGTGACGAAATACGGCCCCGACGTGCCGCCGCCTTTGGGATCGATATAGGCGATGCCGGGCGCGGCCAGCAACGCGGCGCGCAGCGTGTCGGCTGTCGCCAGATCGGGATCGGCGGCCGATGGGGTCACGGCGACACCCAGGCGCATCCGGCCGACCTCGACCTTGGTGGCGGGGTCGAGGCGCCCCTTGGCGGCCAGCGCGTCGATGCCCGCCGACGAGGTCAAGACGACGTCCGCCGGCTCGTCCGCCTCGATCTTTCTGATCACGCCGCCCGCATTGGTGATGCTCAAGCGAATGACACCGCCGGTTTCCGCGCGGAACGGCGCCGCGAGCGCATGGAGCACGTGCTCGAAAGCCCCGGTCGCCGTGACATGCAGCTCGCTCGCGGTGGTGCGTCGGTCTGGGGGCAAGTTTGCGGCTCCGTGCTGGGTGAGGGCGGGCGAAGAATGATCGGGGCGCGAGGTTCGGTCAAACGGCGCTTATCGCCGGCTGCGCCGGCCGGTGAGGCGCCATGCGGACGAAATGGGGCAATCCGAGCGTGTCGCGTCAGTCGGCCGCGCCCACGGTCGCGCTCGCACCAATGGAACGAATTCGGCGGTGTTCCGTTTGTCTCAGCGACGGATAGAGAAAGGGACGATCATGAGAACTTGTCTTTACCTGGCGGCTTTCAGCCTCGCGCTCGTGGGCATGGCCGAGCCGGCGGCCGCAAAAGGCTGCATCAGAGGCGCCTTCATGGGCGGCGTGGCGGGGCACTATGTGGCCCATCACGGCGTTCTCGGCGCGGCAGCGGGTTGCCTGATCGGGCGCCATGAGGCCAAAAAGCATGAGCGCGAGCGGACCGGCAACGATCGTAGCTACGATCGCAGCTATGACCGCGGACAACCGATCGGCACGACCTACCACTGATCGGCGGGCGCCGATTCACCGATTTGCTCGAGCGTCGTCGCTTCGGAACGGAGCATGGTCCGACCTGATCGGATCATGCTCCGACTCGGGCGGCGGCCGGCGGTGCGGAAATTTTCTGCCCACCCCCAACATGACTCTTGGCAGGTTTTTGAAAGTCGCGTAGGAGAAAATCCACAGTCGGAACTGCGCGCCGATCTCAGGCTTGCCCGAGATCGGCATTTTTATGCGCCGGCCCCGATTTGCGTTCGGAGAGCGCCATGCCGCGAACTATTGCGGATGCGGCCAGTCCCTAGCTTGGTGCCACCGCCGAGACGTTCAGTCCGGGCCCAGGAGCTTGTTTTTTCGTTGTTGTTTACAAGGACGCGCCGTTGGACTGCGCCCCTGGCCTTGATCCCAGTGCCATCCTTGACGCGCTCAATTGCAAAGCGGCCGCGTAAACGTCTGGTCGTCTTTGCTCGCCCAATAGGCCCGGTTCCCGGTCGTCGGGCCGTTTGACGGCATGCAGATATATCCGGTGCGGCCCAGACACACTCCGGAGCCCAGTGAGTAGATCCGGTTCGCGAAGACACAGTAATTGGCCATATCGGCCGGGCTGACCGGCGGCGGGATATCGACCAGCTGCGCGGCTTGTTGGGCTTGTGCGGTTGTTGCAAAAGCCACGAGGGCTCCGAGAATCACGATCGCTCGCATCGACAAACCTCCGGGGAACCATCCAGCAGATCCGGTCTTTTCCTGCCGAAACGGTAGCGGCGGCCGGATCGAAAAGAAAGAGCCGGCCGAGGGGGGCGCCCGCCCTTTGAAAACAGGGGCTTAGCCCCCCGATTACGGATTCCACTCCTTCGCGAACCGCTCTAGCATCGTCGAGGCGCGGTGAGCTGAGTCGGGAGGCCGTGGACATCGAGGGCGCATGCACGACGTGGTCGTAATCGGGGCCGGAAAAATAGGCGGGACCGTCGCCGGCCTGCTGGCGTCGACCGGCCGCTACCGGGTCACGCTGGCCGATCGCTCGCCGGCGATTCTCGATCGTGTCGAGCCCCATGAACGCATCCGGGGCATGCCGCTGAATGTCGAGGATACCGCAAGTCTGCTCGGACTCCTCAACGATAAATTCGCCGTCATCAATGCGGCGCCGTTCCATTTGACATTGCGCACCGCGGAGGCCGCGCGGGCGGCTCGCACGCATTATCTCGATTTGACCGAGGACGTCGCCAGCACGCGGCGCGTGAAGGAGCTTGCCGCCGACGCGAGCACCGCGTTCATACCGCAGTGCGGGCTCGCTCCGGGCTTCGTGTCGGTCGTTGCCCACGAGCTGGCGAAGCGCTTCGAGACGCTCGATAGCGTCAAGCTGCGGGTCGGCGCGCTGCCGCAATATCCGTCGAATGCGCTCAACTACAACCTCACCTGGAGCACCGACGGCGTCATCAATGAATATTGCGAGCCTTGCGAAGCGATCGTGAATGGGGTTCGGCGCGAAGTGGCGCCGCTCGAAGGAAGAGAGGAGTTTTCGCTCGATGGCGTGACGTATGAAGCCTTCAACACGTCCGGCGGGCTCGGGACCCTGTGCGACACCCTGGAAGGAAAGGTTCGGACCCTCGATTACCGCACGATCCGTTACCCTGGGCACGCTGCCATCATGCGTGCGCTGCTGAATGACCTGCGGCTGCGCGACCGCCGGGACGTGCTGAAGGACATCCTGGAAAATGCCGTTCCGACCACCCTTCAGGACGTCGTGATCATTTTCGTGACCGTCAGCGGGCACAACAGCAAGCGCCTGGTCCAGGAAACCTACGCGAACAAGATCTACAGCCGCGACGTCAACGGCAAGACCTTGACGGCGATCCAAGTCACGACGGCGGCTGCGATCTGTACCATGCTCGACTTGCTTGCCGACGGTAAGATCCCGCAGCGCGGGTTCATCCATCAGGAAGACGTGCCGCTGCAGGTGTTTTTGGAAAATCAATTCGGCCAGGTCTACGCCAAGCCGACGACGGCCCTTGCGCAGGGGCAGTTCGGCGGAGCGGGGCGATCATGAGTGCGCGCCGGATCGGGCGGGAGCCGGTTCGTGACGAAGCCCTCGGCATCCTGGCGCGGCTCGGCGTGGCGGAAACGGCCTTCGGCGCCGGAGGCCTTGCGGCGCGCTCGCCGATGACGGGCGAGCTCGTCGCGCAGGTTGCCACAACGGGCCGCGAGCAAGCCAACGCGGCTATCGGCCGGGCGGCGCAAGCCTTTGTTGGCTGGCGGGAGGTGCCGGCGCCACGCCGTGGCGAGTTGGTCCGGCTGCTCGGGGAGGAGCTGCGCGCCGCCAAGGCCGATCTCGGCCGGCTGGTGACGTTCGAGACCGGCAAGATTCTGTCGGAAGGGCTCGGCGAAGTGCAGGAGATGATCGACATCTGCGACTTCGCCGTGGGTCTGTCGCGACAGCTTTACGGCCGCACGATCGCGACCGAGCGCGCCGCGCACCGGATGATGGAGACATGGCATCCGCTCGGCGTGTGCGGTGTCATCTCGGCCTTTAATTTCCCGGTCGCGGTGTGGGCCTGGAATGCCGCCCTGGCCTTGGTTTGCGGCGACCCGGTGGTCTGGAAGCCGTCGGACAAGACGCCGCTCACCGCCATGGCGACGCAGTCGATCGTAGGGCGCGCCATCCGCCGCTTCGGCGACGCGCCCGCGGGTCTGTCGGAAGTCCTGATGGGCGGGCGTGATGTCGGCGAGATGCTGGTCGACGACAGCCGCGTCGCGGTGGTCAGCGCGACCGGCTCCACTGCGATGGGCCGTGCGGTGGGGCCGCGCCTCGCCGCCCGATTTGCCCGCGGCATCCTCGAGCTCGGCGGCAACAATGCCGCCATCGTGGCGCCGTCGGCCGATCTCGACCTGGCGTTGCGCGCCATTGCGTTCGCCGCCATGGGTACGGCCGGCCAGCGCTGCACGACACTGCGGCGTCTGTTCGTCGCGGACGCGATCTACCAGCCGCTCTTGGCGCGGCTGAGCCAAGTCTATGCATCCGCGAAAGTCGGAGATCCGCGCGAGCCGGATACCCTGGTCGGCCCGCTGATCGATCGCGCGGCTTTTGAGAATATGCAGCGTGCCCTCTCCGAGGCGCGCGCCATCGGCGGGACTGTCAGCGGGGGCGAGCGCGTCGAAACGGTCGATGATGCCTATTACGTGCGTCCCGCACTGTGCGAGATGCCGGAGCAGACCGGCCCCGTGCTGCGGGAAACCTTTGCGCCCATTCTCTATGTCATGCGATATTCCGACCTCGACGAGGCGATCCGGCTGCACAATGCCGTGGGGGCCGGGCTTTCGTCCTCCATCTTCACGCGCGATCTGCGCGAGGCCGAGCGTTTCCTGGCGGCGACGGGGTCGGACTGCGGCATCGCCAATGTCAACATCGGACCCTCGGGAGCCGAGATCGGCGGCGCTTTCGGTGGGGAAAAGGAGACAGGCGGGGGACGCGAGGCGGGATCCGACTCCTGGAAGGCCTACATGCGCCGGGCCACCAACACGATAAACTACGGGACAGAGCTGCCGCTGGCGCAGGGCGTCAGGTTCGATATTTAAAAGCCGCAATGACCCATGCGGCAAAGCGTTAGGCTCGCGATGATCACAATCACGCACTCACGGCCAGCAGAATCCGGGAGGCAGTGGTGTTGCGGGTGCTGGGGCCGCCTCAACCAAGGGCTCCGTGGTTCATGACGATGTCAACCGCAGCGACCGGAAAAGTCTCGCGACCGACATTCGGCGAGCTCTTCACGCCGAAGCTGGTCACGATTCTTCGGGAAGGCTACGATCTGTCCAATTTTCGCTCAGACGCCATCGCGGGGTTGACGGTTGCGATCGTGGCCCTTCCGCTCTCGATGGCGATCGCCATCGCGTCGGGAGCCTCGCCGGCGCAAGGACTCTATACATCGATTGTCGGCGGCTTCGTGGTCTCCGCGCTGGGCGGGAGCCGCTTCCAGATCGGAGGCCCCGCCGGCGCTTTTATCGTGCTGGTTGCTGCGACAGTCCAGGCGCATGGAATGGAAGGGCTTATCCTTGCCACCATATTGGCGGGGATCATGCTGGTCGCGATCGGTTTGCTGCGGCTCGGGACTTACATAAAATTTATTCCATATCCCGTCACGGTCGGCTTCACCGCCGGCATCGCGGTGATCATATTCGCGAGTCAGATCAAGGAGCTCTTCGGGCTGAGCGTTGAGGCGGCGGAGCCCGGGCCCTTTTTTGAAAAGCTGTCGGTGCTTTGGCACAGTGCGCCGACCTTTCAGCCGGCGGCCGTCGTGATATCGGCGGCGTCGATTGCGGTCGTGGTCGGACTTAAAATGGTGCGGCCGCACTGGCCGGGGATGCTCATTGCGGTCGCCGGCGCGGCCGCCGCCACGGCGATGTTCGATCTGCCGGTCGCCACCATCGGGACCAGGTTTGGCGGCATTCCGAGCAGCCTGCCGTTGCCGGCGCTGCCCGACGTCAGCCTCGCCAGGTTGCAGGAGGTTTTCCCGAGCGCGGCGGCGTTTGCCCTGCTCGGATCGATCGAGTCGCTGCTGTCGGCGGTTGTGGCCGATGGAATGACCGGGCGCCGTCACCGCTCCAATTGCGAGCTGGTCGGGCAGGGGATCGCGAACCTGGCTTCCGGATTGTTCGGCGGCATTTGCGTCACCGGAACCGTCGCGCGCACGGCGACCAACGTGCGGGCGGGTGCGCACGGACCCATCGCGGGAATGCTGCACGCGATGTTCCTGCTGCTCTTCGTGCTGACTGCCGCACCGCTCGCGAGCTTTATTCCGCTCGCATGCCTTGCCGGTGTGCTGGCGGTCGTTGCCTGGAACATGGTCGAAAAACAGGCCTTTGCGACCCTCATCCGCGCTTCCCGCGGGGATGCGGCGGTGCTTCTGACGACCTTCCTTCTGACGATCTTCCGCGACCTGATCGAGGCCATCGTCGTCGGATTCGCTCTCGGCTCGGTGCTGTTCATCAATCGCATGTCCAAGACGACGGCGATCGAATCCCAAGCGCCATTCGTGGCCGAGGACAAGGCCGATGATGCGGGCGGCGTGCGTACGCCCTATGACGAGGCGCTGGCGACCAATCCGGAGGTCGTCGTCTACCGGATCTCGGGTGTCTTCTTCTTCGGCGCCGCCGCCTCCATCGGATCGATTCTCGACCAGATTTCCGACACCCATCGGGCCTTGATCATCGACTTCGAGGCGGTGCCTTTCATGGATTCGACGGCCGCCGAAACCATCAAGGGGCTTGCGCGTAAGGCCGACAGGCGGGGGGTTAAAGTCGTGCTGACCGGGACGTCGCACGTCACCCGCACCGAGCTCTTCGTTCATGGAATAAAGCCACCCCTGGTCAGATACGAACCGTCGATCGAAAGAGCTTTGAAGGCCATTTGATCGAGGCCGATCCGTCGGCTCAAAAGGCGGCGGCGCTGCGTTTCCGGCATCGTCGATCCGATGAATTGCGACGTTTACGGTTCGGCGCGCAGCGTGAATTGCGATCCCGGTGGCTGTTTCATTCCCATTCGATACTTAATATGGAACCGGTCATCGAGGTAACTCGAAACCTCCTTAACAATTAGGACTAACACGTGGCCTTTCTGGCTCACACGTGGCATTCAAAGTAAACTAGCAGGCGCAATCGCGGGTTGGCGTCTATTGGGTTCTCATACGGCTGTGTCGTCGTCCATCATAGAAATGCTTCTGGCCTTCGCCGGATTCGGCGTCGTGTTCCTGTTTGTGATCACGCTCATCATGGTCGCCGAAACGATCTGGCGGGATCGCCGCAAGGAGTCGGCATGGCGCCGCGAGGCCTCACGCCTGGTGGAGACGCAACGCGCGGCCGAGGAGACGGCGCAACGCACGGCCGAGGCGACGGTGCAACGCGCCGCCGGGGAGACGGCGCGAACCGCCGCGGAGCGACGAGCGCGAGCCCAGGAGGAAGCGCGCCGCGCGACCGAAGAGCTCGCCACCCTGGCGGGCCAGGCAGTCCCGTCATCGGTCCGCTCCCCACCCTCTGTCTCCGACGAGGAGAAAGCGCGCGTCGCGGCGGAGCAAGAGGCCCGGTTGCGGGCCCAGCAGGAGGGGCTTCGCGCGATCGAGGAAGTCTTTGCGATGGTGTCCGCGGAGGCTCAGCCGAAGGCCGAGGATGCGGCACGGCCGCTGGATGAGGCCTCTGCCATTGCGGATGCATCGGCTCGGCCGAGGACGGAGGATGAGGCGCTTCGCGAGGTCGAGAAGGCCCGCGTCGCAGCGGAGCGAGAAGCCCGCGCCCACGAGCACGCACGCCGTGTGGCGGAGGAGATCCGTGCTGTCGCAGAGGCGGAAGCCCAGCGCAAGGCCGCCGAGGAAACACGCCGCGAGCAGGCCCGCGTCGCAGCGGAGCAACAGGCTCGCGCCGACGAGCAGGCACGCCGTGCCGCGGAGGAGTTGCGCGCCCTTGCTGGGGCAGAGGCCCAGCGCAAGGCCGCCGAGGAAGCACGCCGCGAGCAGGCCCGGGTGGCAGCGGAGCGACAGGCTCGCGCCGACGAGCAGGCACGCCGTGCCGCGGAGGAGTCGCGCGCCCTTGCTGAGGCAGAGGCCCGGCGCAAGGCCGCCGAGGAAGCACGCCGCGAGCAGGCCCGCGTCGCGGCGTAGCAACAGGCTCGCGCCGACGAGCAGGCACGCCGTGCCGCGGAAGAGATCCGTGCCGTTGCCGAAGCGGAGGCCCGGCGGAAGGCCGCCGAGGAGGCACGCCGCGAGCAAGCGCGGGTGGCAGCAGAGCGACAGGCTCGCGCCGACGAGCAGGCACGCCGCGCCGCGGAAGAGATCCGTGCCGTTGCAGAGGCGGAGGCCCGCCGGAAAGCCGAGGAAGAGGCACGCCGCGAGCAGGCTCGCGTGGCAGCGGAGCAAGAGGCGAGACGGCGGGCTGAAAAGCAGGCGGAAGCCCAGCGCAAGGCGGATGATGAGGCGCGCGTCGCGTCGCGTGAGGCTCGCGCCGACGGCGAGTCACGTCGTGCGGCCGAAGAGGGCCGCGTGATTGCGGGCGAAGAGGCCGATCGGCGGCCGGAGGAAGAGGCACGCCGCGAGAAGGCCCGCATGGCGGCCGAGCAAGCGTCTCAGCGCCAAGCCAAAGAGGGCCCGGGCCGTGCCACTGAGACCGTCCGTTCCATTGCGGAGCCCGAGCCCCAGGGGAGCGGCGGCGAGAAGCCCTTCCGCAAGCCTGACGAGAAGGCCCATGTCGCCGCGGAGCAGAGCTCCGACGGCGGGCCTAAAAGGAAGCCGACCGTGCGGCGGCGGAGGCCTGCGCCGGTGCAATCCCGGAGGAACTCGAGGACAAGAAGGCCTTAGCGGGTGCGCGGGGGCAGGCTTCGTTCAGGGCACGGTCAGCCTTTTTCGACCGCCATCTTGATGGCCGCGATCAGCGTATTCTTATCCAGCGGCTTGAGCAGATAGGCGGCAGCGCCGGCGGCGCGGCACTGCTCGCGATAGCCTGTCTCGCTCTGCGCCGTAATCACGATGGTGGGGATTCGGGCACCTGTGCGGGCAAGCTCGCCTTGCAACTCGAGCCCCGTCATCTCCGGCATGTGCAGATCGACGATCAGACATTCGGGCACGCCGGCGGGCAGGGAATCAAGAAATTCGCGGGCGGATCCATAGGTTTGCGACGTGATCGCGCATGCGCTCAGCAGTCTCGCCAATGCTTTGCGCACCGACGCGTCGTCATCCACGATCGCCACATATGCGGCATGCGGTTTGAGCATGCGTCATGATTTCCTCATATTGCGTCGCGGTCGAGTTGGCCCGGGGTCCAACTCGCCGGAGCCCGAATTCCGGTAAGTGATCTAAAGCGGCCGGCGCTGGGCAACACTCGGTGATGGCCGGATATCGACGCGCTCAGCGAGCCGGACGAGGTCCTGGACCGTCCGGACGCCCAGTTTGTGCATCATTCGCGCGCGGTGGACCTTGATCGTCTTCTCGACGGTGCCGAGCTCACCCGCGATCTGCTTGTTTAGCTGGCCGGCGACGACGTAATCGAGCACCTCGCGTTCGCGCGGCGTGAGCTTGGCGAGGCCGGCTTCGATCGCGGCCCGTTCGCTGCGGATCCGGCGCGCGCCCGCCTCCGCTTGCCGTGCCCGCGCGATGGCTGCCACCAGGTCGTCGCCGCTCACCGGCTTGGTGAGGAAATCGATGGCGCCAGCCTTCATTGCCTGCACGCTGGTCGGCACGTCGCCCTTGCCGCTGATGAAGATGATTGGCCGAACAACGCCTGCCGCCGCAAGTACGCGCTGGAGCGCCAAGCCGTCGACGTCGGGCATCGCCACGTCGAAGATGGCGCAGCCCGGAAGAGAGGGGTCATGCGAGGCAAGAAACGCGCGCGGCGACGCAAAAATGCGAGTTTCGTAGTCCGCCGTGCGCAGCAGGCGCGACAACGCCTTGAGCACGCCCGGATCATCGTCGACGATGAAGACCGTGAAGCCCTCACTCATTTTTCGGCCCCTGGAATATCCCGGTGAGGAAGCGTGAAGATCGCCTGCGCGCCGCCATCGGGGTCGTTGACGAGCCTGAGCTGTCCTCCATGCGAATTGACGATGCTCAAGCAGATCGACAGGCCAAGACCGAGACCGTGGATCTTGGTGCTGAAGAACGGCTCGAAGACTTTTGCCTGCTGCTCGGGTCCGAGGCCGCGGCCGCGATCCGCGACGACGATCTCGGTCTCGTCGGAATCCCTGAGGCGCGTGCCCACAGTAACGACGCGCCGCGCGGGCGGCACCGCCGTCATCGCGTCCATCGCGTTCATCAGGAGATTGAGCAGAACCTGCTGGAGCTGGACGGGATCGCCATACGCCGGCGGCAGATCGTGCGCGAGGTCTTTGGTGACCCTGAACCGGCGGCCGATGAGCTCGCTGTGCAGAAGCTCCAAGGTTGAGCCGATGAGCTGGTTGAGGTCGACCGGTTCCAACCTGCGCTCGCCCTTCTTCAGAAGGCCGCGTAACCGCTCGATGACGGCGCTGGCGCGCTTGTCCTCATGCACGATGTCGTCGATGGTCTCGCCGAGATCCATCAGAGGAAGCGGTTTGCGCGTGAGCATCATCCGCGCTGCTTCGGCATTCGACAGGATGGCGGTCAGCGGCTGATTGAGCTCGTGCGCAATAGCCCCGGAGAGCTCGCCCAGCACCGACACGCGCATCATATGCGCAAGCTCGCTGCGTTGCTCCGCGGCCTTGTGCTCTGCCGTCTTGGCGGCCGTGATGTCGGTAAATATCCCGCTCACGCGGAAAGGCTTTCCGCGCTCGTCACGATCCGCATGGGCATGGGCGCGCAGCCAGCGAACCTCGTCGCCGGGCAGAACGACGCGAAATTCTGTCGCGGCCTTTTCTTCCGCATAGGGGGCCGATCGCATGGAGACGATGGCGGCTCGACGGTCTTCCGGGTGAATCACCTGCTGAATGGTCGCCAGAGTGGGAGGAGAATCGAG
>DATBBS010000148.1:0-4083 GCA_036270895.1 Xanthobacteraceae bacterium | reverse complement strand
GGCGGATCCGGTGAAAATGACCTCGGGCATGCTTTGGACCTCGATCCCGGCTGGTGCCAAGCCTGGGCTACGGCGTGCTTGACGGAACGCGCATGTCGCCGTAACGGTTTGGAAACGTTCCAATTTCTCGGAAGGTCCCGGGCGGCTGCGCAGATTCCGTCGCGAGCGGGCCGGCGCTTTCTAACACGATAGGCGGGGCGAATTGCAAGATTTATATATGCCTTGACGGCCCCGGGAAGAAGATGACGGAACGCATTTACCTTGATTGGAACGCCACGGCGCCGCTCCGGCCCGCCGCGCGCGCCGCCATGCTGGCGGCCCTCGACCAAATGGGAAATCCCTCGTCCGTTCATACGGAAGGGCGCGCCGCCCGGCATCTGGTCGAGGCCGCCCGCGAGCAGGTGGCCGTGCTCGTCGGGACCGAGGCCGGCAACGTGGTCTTCACCTCGGGCGGGACCGAGGCCAATACGATGGCGCTTGGTCCGGCGATCGAGCGTCCCGGCGACCGGCGGCCGCTCGACCGCCTCCTGGTCAGCGCCATCGAGCATCCCTCGGTGGCGAGCGGCGGCCGTTTTGCTCGCGAAAAGATCGAAGAGATACCCGTAACGCCCGATGGAATCGTCGATTTATCCGCCCTTCAGATACGCCTGAAGGAGCTGGAAACCGCCGGCGAGCGCATGCTGGTGTCGGTCATGCACGCCAATAATGAGACCGGCGTGGTGCAGCCGGTGGCGGCGGCGGCCGCCATGGTGCATGCCGCCGGGGGTCTGATGCATGTCGATGCGGTCCAGACGGCGGGCAGGATTCCGTGTGATATCAATACTCTGGGGGCCGACCTTCTGGTTGTTTCTGGGCACAAGCTGGGCGGGCCGCAGGGCGTCGGCGCGCTCATCCGGGCCTCCGATGGGCTGCATTTTGCCGATCCCCTCATCAAGGGGGGCGGCCAGGAGCGCGGCGCCCGGGCCGGTACCGAAAACGTGGCGGCGATTGCCGGCTTCGGGGCGGCAGCCAGGGCCGCGGCAGCGGCCCGTGAGGCCGACGGAGCCCGGGTCAAGGCCCTACGCGAGCGCCTCGAGGCGGGCCTCATGGCGGTTGCCCCCAATAGCGTGATCTTTGGATCGCATGCCGAGAGGTTGCCAAATACCACTTTATTTGCGGTCCCGGGCCTCAAGGCCGAAACCGCGCTGATGGCCCTCGATCTCGACGGCATCGCGGCCTCGTCCGGCTCCGCCTGCTCGTCCGGGAAGGTCACGGCCTCGCGCGTGGTCAAGGCCATGGGCGTGGCGCCTGAACTCGGGGCGGGCGCGGTCCGGCTGAGCCTCGGGCCGGACACCACGGAAGACGAGATCGAGCGCTTTATTAGCGCTTGGAGGAAGCTGGTTTCGCGCTTATCTAGTGGGGTGAACCGCGGCCTTGCCGCCTGACGCGAGGGTGACCTTCGGAACCGAGACCGACACCATAACGCACAATCCAACCCGCGGTCCTTGAAACCGCAGCGGAGGGACGAATGCCGGCCGTGCAAGAGACCGTCGATCGGGTCCGCCTGATCGATGTCGACCAGTACAAATATGGCTTCGAGACGCTGATCGAATCGGACAAGGCCCCGAAGGGCCTGTCCGAGGACACGGTCCGTTTCATTTCGGCCAAGAAGGACGAGCCGGCCTGGATGCTGGAGTGGCGGCTCGAGGCCTATCGCCGCTGGCTGACCATGCGCGAGCCGACCTGGGCGCGGGTCGATTATCCGAAGATCGACTATCAGGACATGTACTACTACTCGGCGCCGAAGCGGAAGGCGCTGGCGTCGCTCGACGAGGTCGACCCCGAGATCCTCAAGACCTACGAGAAGCTCGGCATTCCGCTGCGCGAGCAGGAGATGCTGGCCGGTGTCGAGCGGCCACAGGGGTCGCGCGTCGCCGTCGACGCCGTGTTCGATTCCGTCTCGGTCGCGACCACGTTCAAGGAGGAGCTCAAGAAGGCCGGCGTGATCTTCATGCCGATCTCGGAGGCGATCCGCGAGCACCCGGACCTGGTGAAGAAGTATCTGGGATCGGTGGTGCCGGTGAGCGACAATTTCTTCGCCACCTTGAACTCGGCGGTCTTCTCCGACGGTTCGTTCGTCTATGTGCCGCCGGGCGTGCGCTGCCCCATGGAGCTGTCGACCTATTTCCGCATCAACGAGAAGAACTCCGGCCAGTTCGAGCGCACCCTGATCATCGCCGACAAGGGCTCCTATGTGAGCTACCTGGAAGGCTGCACGGCGCCGATGCGCGACGAGAACCAGCTGCACGCCGCCGTGGTCGAGCTGGTCGCGCTCGACGACGCCGAGATCAAATATTCGACGGTGCAGAACTGGTATCCGGGCGACAGCGAGGGCCGGGGCGGCATCTACAACTTCGTCACCAAGCGCGGCGACTGCCGCGGGAGGAACGCGAAGATTTCCTGGACCCAGGTCGAGACCGGCTCCGCCATCACCTGGAAATATCCGAGCTGCATCCTGCGCGGCGACAACTCGCAGGGCGAGTTCTACTCGATCGCGATCTCGAACGGCCGCCAGCAGGTCGATTCCGGCACCAAGATGATCCATCTCGGCAAGAACACCACGAGCCGGATCATCTCCAAGGGCATCGCGGCCGGCCACTCCAACAACACCTATCGCGGCCTCGTGCAGGCCAATCGCCGCGCGAGCGGCGCGCGCAACTTCACCAATTGCGACTCGCTGCTGATCGGCCACCACTGCGGCGCCCACACGGTGCCCTATATCGAGGCGAAGAATTCCTCGGCCGTGTTCGAGCACGAGGCGACGACCTCGAAGATCTCCGAGGACACGCTGTTCTACTGCATGCAGCGCGGCCTCTCCGCCGAGGAGGCGGTGGCGCTGGTGGTCAACGGCTTCGTGCGCGACGTGCTGCAAAAGCTGCCGATGGAATTCGCGGTCGAGGCGCAGAAGCTGATCTCGATCAGCCTCGAAGGCTCGGTCGGTTGAACGGAGACCTTCGGTGTCCGAGTTCGACAAGGCGCTGGGCGCGCTCGAGGCGCGGCGGGCCGACGAGGAGGCGGAACGCCAGCGGCGACGCTCGGCGGCCTGCGAGTTCCTCAAGGGCTTCTACGAGGCCGACGTGGCGCCCTCGCGGAAGCTGAAGGAGCACGGCATCGCGGCCTATTTCGACGGCGCGCGGCTCGTGCTGGAAAGGCCCGACGAAGGGCATTTTTCCGAAGGCATGGCGGTCGTGGTGGGCGAGCAGGGCGAGATCGATGTCGGTGGGAAGTCGCTCGGGCGCTGCCTGCCGGGCGGCGAGGCGGCAAAAAAGAACGAGCTGATCGCCGAGATCATCTCTCATTTCAGTCTGTAGGCAAGAACACGGCGCTAAGGAAGAAAGATTTGGCAATGCTCGAAATCAAGAACCTCCAGGTCGCGGTCGACGGGCGCGAGATCCTGAAAGGTCTCGACCTCACCGTCCGCAAGGGCGAGGTCCACGCCATCATGGGTCCGAACGGCTCGGGCAAGTCGACGCTCGCCCATGTGCTGGCGGGCAAGGCGGATTACGAGGTGATGGGCGGCACGGTGACGTTCGACGGCGTCGACCTGCTCGCGCTGACGCCCGACGAGCGCGCCGCCGCCGGCATATTCCTCGCCTTCCAGTATCCGCTGGAGATTCCCGGCGTGGCGACCATGACGTTCCTGCGCACCGCGCTCAATGCCCAGCGCAAGAAGCGCGGCGAGCCGGAGCTCTCGACCCCCGATTTTCTCAAGCGGGTGCGCGAGGCGGCCAAGAAGCTCGATATCGACCAGGAGATGCTGCGCCGGCCGGTCAATGTCGGATTTTCCGGCGGCGAGAAGAAGCGCAACGAGATCCTGCAGATGGCGCTGCTCGAGCCCAAGCTTGGCGTTCTCGACGAGACCGATTCCGGCCTCGACATCGACGCCCTCAAGGTGGTGGCGGACGGCGTCAACCGGCTGCGCTCGCCCGAGCGCGCCATGATCGTCATCACCCATTACCAGCGGCTCCTCGATCACATCGTGCCCGACATCGTGCACGTGCTGTCGAAGGGCCGCATCGTGCGCACCGGCGGCAAGGAGCTCGC
>DATBBS010000147.1:0-7039 GCA_036270895.1 Xanthobacteraceae bacterium | reverse complement strand
CGCCGCCATCAGGCCGAGCGCGATCGGCAGGTCGTAATGGCTGCCTTCCTTGGGCAGGTCGGCGGGCGCCAGGTTGATGGTGATGCGGCGCGACGGCAGCGCCAGCCCGGAGGCGGTCAGCGCCGCCCGCACCCGCTCGCGTGCCTCCGATACCGCCTTGTCGGGAAGGCCGACCACGTTGAACGCCGGCAGGCCCGGCGCGACCTGCACCTGGACCGTGACGTTGCGCGCCTCGATGCCCTCGAACGCGACGGTGGCGACCCGCTGGACCATGCCTCACCCGCTGAAAGCCGGGACGGAGCGTAATGGAAAAAAGCCCGACCGACAAGAACATTTGCAGAACGGAACGAATCGGCTAGCTTTCGGGTTGGGAGAGGGAGATCAACAAGCCCGCCCGAGGGAGCGTCAAATGGTTGAGATCCAAGGACTTCAAGGCGCCCTTCACGCCGCGCAGCAGGCCCGGCTCGAGGCGCAGCTCGCGGCCTGCGAGACCGAGGAGCTCGCCGCCACCCTGCACCGCAAGCCGCCGGTCGGGCGCTGGCCGCGGCTCACGCGCGCGAGCTTCGGGCCGAGCGTGAGCGTGCTGTCGGGTTGAGCCGGCAAGCGCCCCCTCCCCCGCCTCTCACGCCGCCCGCTTCGCCTCGATCTTGTCCCAGATCATCGCCGCGATATCGGGTCCGCCGAGCTTCTTGATGGCGCGGATGCCGGTGGGCGACGTGACATTGATCTCGGTGAGAAAGCCGTCGATCACGTCGATGCCGGTGAACAACAGGCCGCGCTCGCGCAGCGCAGGCCCGAGCCGCGCGCAGATCTCGCGCTCGCGCGCCGTCAGCTCGGTGGCTTGCGCCGCCCCGCCGCGCACCATGTTGGAGCGCAGATCGTCGGCGGCCGGCACGCGGTTGACCGCGCCCGCAAACTCGCCGTCGACCAGGATGATGCGCTTGTCGCCCTGGGTGACGGCGGCAAGAAACTTCTGCACCACCCAGGGCTCGCGGAACGTCACCGCGAACAGGTCGTAGAGCGAGCCGAAATTGACATCCTCGGGCGCGAGCCGGAACACCGCGGCACCGCCGTTGCCGTAGAGCGGCTTCATCACGATGTCGCCGTGCTCGGCGCGAAACGCCTTGATCTCGGCGAGGTCGCGCGTGATCAGGGTGGGCGGCATCAGGTCGGGGAACTCGGTGACGAAGACCTTTTCGGGCGCGTTGCGCACATGGGCCGGGTCGTTGACCACCAGCGTTGCGGGCTGCAGGCGCTCGAGCAGGTGGGTGGCCGAGATATAGGCGAGATCGAATGGCGGATCCTGGCGCATCAGGATCACGTCGAAGGATTTCAGGTCGACGCGCTTTTCCTCGCCCAGGGAGAAATGGCTGCCTGCGGTGTCGCGCACCGCGAGGGAACGAACGGTCGCGAACACTTCATTCTGGCGCAGCGCCAGCCGGTCGGGCGTGTAATAGGCCAAGCGGTGGCCGCGCGCCTGCGCCTCCAGAAGTAGTGCGAAGCTCGAATCCCCGCGCACGTTGATCCGTTCGATCGGATCCATCTGTATTGCGACATTTAGGGGCATTCGGCCCGGTCCTCGGTCAAATGTGACAACAGTTGGTTAAGATTTTACGGGCAAGTTACGCGGTTGAAACCCCTGCTTCCCTAGCGGAGCGATTGGAATGCTGAAAATGCCCAAGCTTTCCATCGCGGCCAAGCTGTACTCCATTTTCGCGCTGTTTGCGCTGGTGTCGGGGTTGATCGGGATTGTGTCCAATTACAGCAACCGGCAGAGCGGCCGGCTGGGCGAGGAGATCGCCACCGCGTCCGCGGCGGCAGAGAATATCGAGCGGGTGAACGCCCTGATCTATGCGGTCGTCATGGAGTCGCGCGGCGTCTACATGTCGACCGACCTTCCCGTCGTCAAGAAATACGGCGAGGGCCTGCTCAAGTTCAACGACCAGATCGCCGGCGTGGTGGACAAATGGCAGAAGCTCGTGCGCGACGACGACGCCGAGCAGTTCGCCGCCTTCGCCAAGCGGATCGCGCAGTTCCGCGAATTCCGCGCCGAGCTGGTGCGTCGCGCCGTCGAGGTTTCGCCGGCCGCCGGACGCGAATGGGGCGACAACGACGCCAACCGCAACGTCCGCACGGCGCTCAACAAGGACCTCGAGGCCTTCGCCCGGATCTATGCGGAGCGCTCGCGCCGGATCGGCGAGATGGCGGCCGACAACCGGGTCACCGCCTGGTGCGTGACCGGCCTTTCGGCGGCCGCCTTCGTGCTGGTCGGCATGGGGGTGCTGGTGATCTGGCGCGCCATCGCGCGGCCGCTGTCGGAGATCACCCGCACGATCGAACGTGTGGCGGCCGGCGACGGCGAGCTGACGGTTCCCCACAGGGGCCGGCACGACGAGGTCGGGGCGCTGGCGCGCGCCATCGAGGTGTTCCAGACCGCCATGCGGCACAACCAGGACCTCAACCGCAAGGTCACCGAGGAAGCGGCGGTTCGCGAGGCGCGCACCCGGCATATCGAGGCCACCGTCGAGGCCTTCCGTGGGTCGGTCGACCAGGTGCTCAAATCGCTGGCCGATAATTCGACGTCGATGCACGATGTCGCCCAATCGATTTCGGGTATCGCGTCGGACGCTTCCAGCCAGGCCACCGCCGCCGCCGGCGCTTCGCGCCAGGCCTCGAGCAACGTTCAGGCGGTCGCGGGCGCCGCCGAGGAGCTCGCCGCCGCGCTGGCGGAAACCGGCCGTCAGGTGACCCAGGCCGCCAGCGTGGTGAAGGAAGCCGACACCAAGACCGGACGGTCGGTCGCCGAGATCGACAGCCTGGCCGGGATGAGCGAGCGCATCGGCGTGGTCATCGGCCTCATTCAGGCGATCGCCGAGCAGACCAATCTGTTGGCGCTCAACGCCACCATCGAGGCGGCGCGCGCCGGCGAATCCGGGCGCGGATTCGCCGTGGTGGCGCAGGAGGTCAAATCGCTCGCCGGGCAGACCGCCAAGGCGACGAGCGAGATCGCCGAGCAGATCGCCGCCATCCAGGGCTCGACCAAGAGCGCGGTCGCGGCCGTGCGCGAGATCGGCCAGGCGATGCGCGGCATCAACGAGGTCACATCGGCGATCGCCGCCGCGGTCGAGGAACAGGGCGTCGCGACCCAGGAAATCTCGTCGAACGCCCAGATGGCGGCGCAGGTCAACGAGACGCTTGCGACCAATATCTCATCGGTCAACCGGGCGATCGGCGAAACCAAGGATTCGGCCAACATGGTGCTGTCGGCCTCCGAGCAGCTTGCCGGCGAAGCCGACAATCTGGCGCAAGCGGTCGCCCAGTTCTTCGCCAATCTGCGCGCCGGCGACGCGCGCGCGGCGGCGCCCGATACGGCGCGCGCCGGCTGAGACGCGCCGTCCGGTCTGCAACTTTCCGGGATCATGCTCCGGCGCGCCGCGCCTCAGGGCGAGGCATCGAAGGCTGCCGTGATGTGCTGCGTGCGGCCGCCGCGCGCCACCAGGATCACGTCGAAGCGGATCTCGCGCGTCCCGTCGTCGGGATGGTCGGCGAGCCAGGCCTCGGCGGCCGCCACGATGCGCTTCTGCTGCCGCGGCGTCACCGAGAGCGCGGCGTCGTCGAGCCGTTGGCGCGCCTTGACCTCGACGAACAGGAGCTCGGCGCCGCGCCGCGCCACGATGTCGACTTCGCCGACCGGGCTCTTGAAGCGGCGCGCCGCGATCGCATAGCCCCGCCCCACCAGATAGGCGGCGGCGCGGCTTTCGGCGCTCACGCCGGTGCGGAACGCGGCCTGCCGCGCGACCGTCGCGGCGCTTTCGTCAGTCGTCATCGCGGCGTTCCTTGGCGAGCGCGAGCGCGCGCCGATAGACCTGCTGGCGCGGCTCGCCGGTCGCCGCCGCCACCGCGCCGACCGCGTCCTTGAGAGTCTGGGAGCGCAATGCGGCGCGCAACAGCGCGTCGACATCCTCGGCCGAAGGCGCTGGCGCTTCCGGGGCAGCGATCACCAGCACGAACTCGCCGCGCGTCTCGCCGCCCTCCGCATAGTGGCGGGCGAGCTCGGCGAGCCCGCCGCGCCGGATCTCCTCGTGCAGCTTGGTGAGCTCGCGGCAGACGGCGGCGGCTCTGTCGCCGAGCTCGGCCGCGAGCGCGGCGAGCGCGGCCGCGACGCGCGGGCCGGACTCGAACAGGACCAGGGTGGCCGGGATACGGGCGAGCTCGGCGGCGCGCTTGCGCCGGGCGGCGTCCTTGGGCGGCAAAAAGCCTTCGAAGAAGAAGCGGTCGGTCGGCAGGCCGGCGACGCCGAGCGCGGTGAGCACCGCGGAGGCGCCGGGGATCGCCGTCACCGCGGCGCCGGCCTCCTGCGCGGCGCGCACCAGCCGGTAGCCCGGATCGGAGATCAGCGGGGTGCCGGCATCCGACACCAGCGCGACCGCGCCGCCGTCGCGGAGGCGGGCGAGGATTTTTGGCCGCGCGGATTGCGCATTATGGTCGTGATAGGGGGTGAGCGGGGTCCTGATGCCGTAGCGGTCGAGCAGCCGGGCGGTGACGCGGGTGTCCTCGCAGGCGATGAGATCGGCGGCGGCCAGGGTCTCCAGCGCCCGCAGCGTGATATCGGCGAGGTTTCCGATCGGCGTGGCGACCAGATAGAGCCCGGACGCGAGCGCAGGGGGCGCGACCGCGTGGCCCGCCACCACATAGGCGCCGGGCCGCCGGGAAGCGCGATCCGGCGCGATCTTTTGCGGTTGCGTGGTGCCGTCATCCATGGCCCACTCTACTCGGCGCACCGGGCGGCGTCATGCCGGGCGCCCCGTGATCGCAATTCCTTAACTTTTCGAGTTGGTTTACCATTCGCCGACAATATGCCCTGATTGGCACGCAGATACGCGCCCGCAGCGGCGCCGATGCCCAGGTCGCCGAGGAGACCGGCCGATGTTCCCGATACCGCAGGCCAGGCGGCCGGCGCAGCCCTGCCACGGGCGGCGCAGCGCGCTCGCGGCCGGGATGGCGGCATGCCTGGCGGCGTTGCTGTCGGGATGCTCGGGCGCCGGCGTCTCCAGCGGCGACTTCACCTCGTCTGCGCCGCCGCCACGGTCCGAACAGAGCGCGCCGCCCGCGATCGGGACCGGGCAGGTCAGGGTCGGGTTGGTGCTGCCGCTCTCGGCCAGCGGCAATGCGGGTCTCGCCGGCCAATCGATGCGCAATGCGGCCGAGCTGGCGGTCGCCGAGTTCAACAATCCCAACATCCAGCTCCTGGTGAAGGACGACGCCGGCACCGCGCAAGGCGCCCAGCAGGCCGCCCAGCAGGCGCTCGACGAAGGCGCCGAGATCATCGTCGGTCCGTTGTTCGCCCATTCGGTCACCCAGGTCGGGCAGGTGGCGCGCGCGCGCGGGATTCCCGTCATCGCGTTTTCGACGGATTCAAATGTGGCGGGGCGCGGCGTCTATCTGTTGAGCTTTTTGCCCGAGGCCGATGTCGACCGCATCGTCGATTACGCGATCCAGCAGGGCAAGCGCTCCTTCGTGGCGCTGGTTCCCGACAACGCCTATGGGTCGGTGGTGGAGGCGGAGTTCAAGCAGGAGGTCGCCCGCAAGGGCGGCCGCGTCGTCGCGCTCGAGCGCTATCCGGCCGACGGCGGCAAGATGGCGGACGCCGCCAAGCTGATCGCCCAGGCCGCCAGCCGCGCCGACGTGATCTTCATTCCGGACGCCGGCGAGGGCGTGGCGGCCGCCGCCCAGGCACTCGCCGCCAACGGCCTCAACCTCAAGCGCCTGCAGGTCGTCGGCACCGGCCTGTGGGACGATCCGC
This sequence comes from Xanthobacteraceae bacterium, assembly GCA_036270895.1. Taxonomy (GTDB): domain Bacteria; phylum Pseudomonadota; class Alphaproteobacteria; order Rhizobiales; family Xanthobacteraceae; genus JAVDCA01. The sequence continues at coordinate 1,236 of DATBBS010000147.1, read as the reverse complement.
GCATTTTCGCCGACCCGGCGCTCGAGGGCGGCTGGTTCGCGGCGCCCGACTCGGGCGGCTTCCGCTCGTTTGCGGCGCGCTATCGCGCGCGCTACGGCCAGGATCCGGTACGCACCGCGACGCTCGCTTATGATGCGGTCGCGCTGGTGGCGGCGCTGGTGAAGACCCAGGGGCCGCAGCGCTTCACCCCCGAGCTCCTGGCGAACGCGTCGGGCTTCGCCGGCATCGATGGGGTTTTCCGTTTCCGCGCCGACGGCACCAATCAGCGCGGGCTCGCGGTGCTGCGGGCGACACCGTCGGGCGGCCAGGTGGTGGCGCCGGCGCCGCGGACGTTTGGCGCGTCGGGGACGTGAGCTAGGCCGCCAGATCCGCCACCACGGCGTCGAGCACGGGAAATCCCGAGCGCGTCACCCGCAAGCGGCCGTCGGCTGTGGTCTCGACGAAGCCGTGGCCGACCAGCGAGGCGATCCGCTGCGTGTCGAGCGCCTTTCCGGCCAGTGCGGCGTAGCGCTTGGGATCGATGCCCTCGGTGAGCCGCAGCCCCATCAGCAGGAACTCATCGGCCTGCTCGTCGCGGCTCAGCGCATCATCCGTCGTCACCCCGTGGCCCAGCGCCTCGACCCGCATCAGCCAGGCTTCCGGGCGTTTCTCGGTCGCGGTGGCGCGCCGCGCGCCATCGACCACGAGGCGCCCATGCGCGCCCGGACCAATGCCGGCATATTCGCCGTAGCGCCAGTAGACCAGGTTGTGGCGGCACTCGGCGCCCGGCCGCGCGTGGTTGGACACCTCGTAGGCCGGCAGCCCGGCGCTCGCGCAATGATCGAGGGTGAGGTCGTAGAGGTCGCGTCCGAGGTCGTCGTCCGGCAGCACGAGCTTGCCGCCCGCATGCAGGGCCGCGAATGGCGTCTCCGGCTCGATGGTGAGCTGGTAGAGCGACAGATGCTCCGCCGCCTCCGCGATGGCGCGCGCGAGCTCGGCCCGCCAGGCCGCGACCGTCTGGCCCGGACGCGCATAGATCAGGTCGAACGAATAACGCTCGAAAATGCCGCGCGCGACCGCGACCGCGTCGAGCGCCTCGCGCGCCGTGTGGAGCCGGCCGAGTTGATTGAGCACCGCGTCGTCGAGCGACTGCACGCCGAGCGAGACCCGGTTGACGCCGGCCGCGCGGTAGCCGCGAAAGCGCGTCGCCTCGACGCTGGTGGGATTGGCCTCGAGCGTGATCTCGGCATCGGGCGC
>DATBBS010000146.1:0-1653 GCA_036270895.1 Xanthobacteraceae bacterium | reverse complement strand
ATCCATATCGCGCGCAAGCATATCGGCTGGTATTCCAAGGGGTTGCCGGGCTCCGCCGAGTTCCGCGCTGCGGTCAACCGCACCGAGGCGGCGGCCGAGGTTAGGGAGCTGATGCGCTCCTTCTACGAGCCGCTCCTGGAGCGTGAGGCAGCCTGATGCTGAGTTCGCTGCGTCGCCAGCGGTCCGCCTCGGCGAGCGCGCCGCGACTCCCCGACACCGCGATGCTGTTATCTGCTTTGCCCGATCCCGTCATTGCGCTCGATCGCGGCGATATCGTCCGCTTCGTCAACCCGGCGGCGGAACAATTTTTTGGGGCCAGCGCCGCCGCGCTGTGCGGTCATCCGCTCTCCGAGAGCGTGACGGCGCAGAGCCCTCTATTCGCGCTGATTGAGGCGGTTCGCCGCAGCGGCGGCTCGATCGCCGAATATGACGTGCCGCTCGAAGGACCTCGCTTTGCGCCGCGCTCGGTGACGATCCAGGGCGCGCCGACCGGTGAGGGGTCGGAGCTTATCGTGCTGTCGCTGCACGAGCGCGCGATGGCCGACAAGATGGATCGCCAGGAGACCCATCGGAACGCCGCCCGCTCGGTCACCGCAATGGCCGCGATGCTGGCGCATGAGGTCAAGAACCCGCTGTCGGGCATCCGCGGCGCGGCGCAATTGCTCGAGCAGGACATCGACGAAGCCGGCCGCGAGCTGACCCAGCTAATCTGCGACGAGACCGACCGCATTGTCGCCTTGGTCGACCGCATGGAGGCGTTCTCGGATCACGCGCCGGTGCGATACGGCCCGGTGAATATCCATGAAGTCCTCGACCGCGTGCGGAAGATCGCGCAATCCGGCTTTGCCCGGCATGTGCGGATCAGCGAGGAATACGACCCGTCGCTCCCGCCGGTGCATGGCGACCGCGACCTCCTGCTCCAGGTGTTTCTCAATCTCGTCAAGAACGCCGCCGAGGCCGCCCCCGAATCCGGCGGTGAGATCACGCTGACCACGGCCTACCGGCACGGGTTCCGCTTCGCCGTGCCGGGCGGCGAGGTGCGCCGCCATTTGCCGCTGATGGTCGCCATTGCCGATAATGGCGGCGGCATCCCCGAGCACCTCAAGCCGCACCTCTTCGATCCGTTCGTCACGACCAAGCGGAGCGGAACTGGCCTTGGTCTTGCACTCGTCGCCAAGGTGATTGGCGACCATGGCGGCGTCATTGAGTTCGAAAGCCAGCCCCGGCGCACCGTTTTCCAGGTGTTTTTGCCGCTGGCCACGTCCGCCGAGGTCGCGCAGGACGGTAGCGGGTGATGGGCGCGACGATACTTGTAGCCGATGACGATCGGGCGATCCGCACGGTTCTCAACCAGGCGCTCGCCCGGCTCGGGCACGACGTGCGGCTGACCGGCAATGCCGCGACCTTGTGGCGTTGGGTCGCGGATGGCGAGGGCGACCTCGTCATCACCGATGTCATCATGCCGGACGAAAACGGCCTCGACCTGATCCCGCGCATCAAGAGGGTGCGTCCGGAACTGCGCATCATCGTCATGAGCGCGCAGAGCACGCTTTTGACGGCGGTGAAAGCCACCGAGCGCGGCGCCTTCGAATACCTGCCGAAGCCGTTCGACCTGCGCGAGCTGGTCAGCGTCGTCGAGCGGGCATTGAGCGC
>DATBBS010000145.1:0-1895 GCA_036270895.1 Xanthobacteraceae bacterium | reverse complement strand
TCTGCCCTGCAGTCCGGCGAGGTTGAACACGCGCTTGGGAACGATTTCAGCGCCGTCGACCTCGGCAAGGGCGATAAGCTGGCCCGACGCCGTGACGTACAGCGTGCCGCTGAAGACGGGTGCGTCCCGTCCGCGCATCAGAACGGCTTGGCCCCGTTGGAGCCTCGCCGCATCGGCCCGACTGACGGCCACCGCCGGGATGTCGTCCAGCGCGGTCGCAATGGGCATGAGCGCGTCGGCGAGGCTGACCTCGCCGGCAGCGGCTCTATGGCACAAAGATTCGAGCTTTTCCAGGGTAATCATGTCGTTATCGGTAAACGGCCCGACCGCCGTCCGCCGCAGGGCCGAAACATGGCCGCGGCAGCCGAGCATTCGGCCCATATCGCGTGCAATCGCCCGCACATAGGTCCCTTTGCCGCATTGGGCCGCGAAAACCGTGTGGTCGCGGTCCGGCGTCTCGACGATCGCGAGGCTATGAACCTCGACCGGGCGGGCCTCGAGCTCGACCTCCTCGCCGTCCCGGGCGATGTCATAGGCCCGTTCGCCTGCGATCTTGATGGCCGAGTAGCGCGGCGGCACCTGGGCGATCGTCCCGATGAAGCCAGGCAGGACCGCGCGGATCGCCTCCACGCCCGGCCGCTCCTCGCTGGTCGCGACCACCCGGCCTTCGGCATCGTCGGTATCCCGCTCCTCCCCCCACCGGACGGTAAAAAGGTAGGTCTTTTGCCCATCCATCACGAAGGGGACCGTCTTGGTGGCCTCGCCGAGCGCCACCGGCAGGCACCCGGACGCGAGGGGATCGAGGGTGCCGGCATGGCCGGCGCGCTTGGCCTGGAAGAGCCGCTTGATCACCGAAACGGCGTGCGTCGAGGTCATGCCGACCGGCTTGTCGAGCACGACCCAGCCATGCACGTCGTGCTTTTCGCGCTTGCGCTGTCCCCTCGGCTTGTCGGATGCGTCGATCGGACCGGCGCCTGCGGGCGCGGGCGCGGGGACTGCCGCGTCTTCGTTCATGGTCAGTCCTCGGAGTCGTGATCGGAGGGAGGAACGAGGTCGCGCCGCACCTGCGGGGTGCGCAGCAGCTTCTCGATGCGCTCGGCCTCGTCGAAACGCTCGTCGAGGCGGAAACGGATGTCGGGCGCGAATTTGAGGTTCACGCGCCGGGCGATCTCGCCGCGCAGATAGCGCTTGTTGCGCTCGAGCGCGGCAAGCACCGGCTTTTCGTCGCGCCCGGCGAGCGGCATGACATAGATGGTGGCGAGCTTGAGGTCCGCGGTCATGCGCACCTCGGGCACGGTGATCAGATGGCCCTGGATCACCGGGTCATGCACCTCGCCGCGCGCCAGGATTTCCGCGATGGCGTGGCGGATAACCTCGCCGGCGCGCAGCGCGCGCTGGGTCGGTACTGCGCCGGATTCCCGGCCGGATTCGCGATGATGGCCGCGCGACATGATTGATCCGCCTTGCCGGCATGGCACGCAGGCGGCCGGAGCCGCCTGTTCGCCGGTCTATTTCGTTCCAATGGGCCGGGTGAGTGGTTCGCGCAGGCTTGAGTATTGGACTCACAGCGAGCGTTGAATCTGCTCCACCCGGTAGCACTCGATGACGTCGCCTTGACGCATGTCCTGGTAGTTCTCGAACGCCATGCCGCATTCCTGGCCGGCGGTGACTTCCCGCACGTCGTCCTTGAAGCGCTTGAGCTGCGACAGCTTGCCTTCGTGGATGACCACGTTGTCGCGAATGAGGCGCACATTGGCGCCGCGTTCCACCGTGCCGTCGGTGACGCGGCAGCCCGCGACCTTGCCGACTTTCGACACGTTGAAGACCTCGAGCACCAGCGCGTTGCCCAGCATGGTCTCGCGCAGCGTCGGCGCGAGCAGGCCGGACATCGCCTT
>DATBBS010000144.1:0-5980 GCA_036270895.1 Xanthobacteraceae bacterium | reverse complement strand
GCCAGGTGCAGGGCGATCGAAAAGCCGAGATTGGGAATGAAGGGGAACGGGTGCGCCGGGTCGATCGCGAGCGGGGTGAGAACCGGGAAAATGTGCCGCAGGAAATAGTCCTCGAGCCAGGTTCGATCGGGCTTCTTGAGGCTGTCGCCCTCGACCAGCACGATGTTCTGCTCCTCAAGCTCCTTGCGGAGCACGCGCCAGCGCGCCTGCTGATCGCTCGCCAGGATGGAGACCTCCTCGCCGATGCGCGTCAGCTGCTCGGACGGGCTCAGCCCGTCCGGGCTCTTGGTGGTGATGCCGGCGCGCACCTGGCCCTTGAGGCCGGCGACGCGGACCATAAAGAACTCATCGAGGTTGTTCGCCGAGATCGACAGGAAGCGCACCCGCTCGAGCAGCGGATGGGAGGGGTTTTCCGCCTCCTCCAGGACGCGCCGGTTGAAATGGAGCCAGGACAGCTCACGGTTGATGAAGCGGTCCGCAATCTCCCCGACCGGCCGCAAGGCGACCGCCAGCGCGGCCCGTGCGGGGGCCTCGTGGGGGCGTGCGTCGGCCCTTAATTCCACTGGGGAAACAATGGCTTGTGCGCGTTCATTCATGCAAAATGGCTGCCCTTTCGGGCATTGTTGCCGGCCAAAATGACGTCCCTATGACCATGATGACACAATAACCTTATGGGGACGTTATGGGGAGCCCCATGGGGCGACCCGCCCGGGTTCGGCCATTGTTCCACAAATGTTCAACAACCTTACAGCGACGTTCCAGCAACCTTTTAGAGACACTTTGTGGAGCGCCGTGGGACGACCCGCCCAGGTTCGGCCATTGTTCCACAAATGTTCAACGATGGCGTAAAAGTTCCACCGCGAACGCCCGGTTGACCTCCCGCCGCTGCCGCATGGCCTCGCGATCGAGCTCGGCCACCACCGCGCGCGCGGACGCAAACGAGCGCTCGATCCGGCTCGCCAGATAGCCGATCAGGCCTTCGTCGACGGCGAGCTGGCGATCCGCGAACAGCTTGATCAGGACGGCGCGCAGCAAGGCGTCGTCGGGCGGCGCCAGGACGACGGCCGGCAGCGCGCGCAGCCGCGAGGCGAGGTCGCGCAGCCTGATGGTCCATCCGGCGGGCGCGGCGCGCGCCGTGATCAGCACGAAGGCCCCCTCCTCGCGCGCCAGATTGAGCAGATGGAACAGCGCGGATTCCTCGCAGGCGTCCGCGCGCAGATCCTCGATGACGAGCGCGCCGGTCGCGACCGCCATGGGGACGCCCGCCGGCTCGATCGCGTGGCCCGCGATCAACCGCGCACCCGCCGCCTTCGCCCAGATCGCCGCAAGATGGCTCTTGCCCGAGCCTTCCGGCCCGACCAGCGCCACCGTCCTGGCCGGCCAGTCCGGCCAGCGCTCGATCAGCGCCAGCGCCGCCGCATTCGACGGCCCGGGCAGGAAATCGTCGCGGGCGAAACTCTCGCGAAAGCCGAGCGCGAGCGCGAGCTGGCGCGGGGGCGGGCCGGATGATCGGTCGGTGTCGCTCAACAGCGCAATCCGCTCACGCGCCGGTGCCTCCGGCATTCATGTGGCGCACCCATTCCCGCATGTAGAAGCCGACCGATATCAGCGTCAATGCGGCGACGACCCACATCAGCACTGTGAGGGCGAGCTCGGCGTCGAAGCCGAATGCGAGCGAGGCCAGCACCAGGCAGGCGAAGACGATCTGCGCCACGGTATTGAGCTTGGAGACCAGCAGAGGCTTGAGCCTCATCGGCTCGCCCAGAAACCAGGCCAGCATGACGCCCCCGACGATCAGGATGTCGCGCGACACCACCAGGATCACGATCCAGCGGGGAATCGCATCGGTGATCCCGAGCGCCACATAGATCGACACGATCAGGGTCTTGTCGGCGAGCGGGTCGAGATGGGCGCCGAGCTCGCTCGCCATGTCGAAGCGCTTGGCGATGAAGCCGTCCACGGCGTCGCTCACCCCGGCCGCCAGGAACAACAGGAACGCGATCTGCATCTGGCGCGACGCGATCGCCCACACCACGACCGGCACCATGATGATGCGGGCAAGCGTAATCAGGTTTGGAAGATTCAAGGCAGGGTCCCGGTCCGGCGCACAGAAGTCCCGCGCGCGCTTTTGCGAAATGTAGCCTGCCACGCGCGCTTGCCAAGGTCCGGCCGCGCGGGGCAGGCATTGCACCGGCGTCGATTCCGCCGTACCACGCCCGGGCAGCGGGACTTAAGGCATGAATGAGAGCGGCCGCAAAGGCCTGAACCAAGGTGCGAAGGCCGGGCTGACTTATGCCCAGGCGGGCGTCGACATCGACGCCGGCAATCGCATGGTCGACCTGATCAAGCCGTTGGTGCGGGCGACCGCGCGGGCGGGCGCGGATGCGGAAATCGGCGGCTTCGGCGGGTTGTTCGATCTCAAGGGCGCCGGATTCAAGGACCCCGTGCTGGTCGCGGCGACCGACGGCGTGGGGACCAAGGTCAAGATCGCGATCGAGACCGGTCACCACGGCACCATCGGCATCGACCTGGTCGCCATGTCGGTCAACGACCTCGTGGTGCAGGGAGCGGAGCCGCTGTTCTTCCTCGATTATTTTGCCTGCGGCAAGCTCGATCCGGACACCGGGGCGGCGATCGTCGCCGGCGTGGCGGCCGGCTGCAAGGCGGCCAATTGCGCGCTGATCGGCGGCGAGACCGCCGAGATGCCCGGCCTCTATCAAGCGGGCGACTACGACCTTGCGGGTTTCGCGGTGGGCGCGGCCGAACGCGGGACCCTGTTGCCGCGCCGCGACGTCGCGGCCGGCGATGCGGTGCTCGGTATCGCTTCTTCGGGCGTGCATTCCAACGGCTATTCGCTGGTTCGCAAGGTGGTGACCAAGAGCGGCCTCGCCTGGAGCGATCCGGCGCCCTTCGACCGCATGCGCTCGCTCGGCGAAGCCCTGCTGGCGCCGACCCGCATCTATGTGGCGGCGTGCCTCGCCGCCATCCGTGCCACCGGCGCCGTGAAGGCGCTCGCCCATATCACGGGCGGCGGTTTTCCCGACAACATTCCGCGCGCCTTGCCGCCGGGGCTGGGCGTGCGGCTCGACCTTGCGCGCGTGCCCGTGCCGCCGGTGTTCCGCTGGCTCGCCGCCGCGGGCGGGATCGCGCAGCCCGAAATGCTGCGCACCTTCAACTGCGGCATCGGCATGATCGCGGTGGTCGAGCCGGCGCGGGCCGATGCGGTCGCGGCCGAGCTCACGCGGGCCGGTGAAAACGTCTGCCGGCTGGGCGAGGTCACCGTCGCCGGCGAAGTGCCGGTGACCTATGTGGGCGGTCTCGATCTTGGGTGAGCCCGTGAGTGAGCGAGCCCCCAAACGCCGCGTCGCCATCCTGATTTCCGGACGCGGCTCCAACATGTCGGCCTTGGTCGCGGCCGCGCAGGCGCCGCATTACCCCGCCGAGATCGCGCTCGTGGTGTCCAACCGGCCGGACGCCCAGGGGATCGCGGCGGCGCAAGCGGCCGGCATCGCGACCGCGATCGTCGACCACGCCCCTTTCGGCAAGGATCGCGAGGCCTTCGAGGCCGCGCTGGAGCGCGAGCTCCAGGCCCGGCGGATCGATCTCGTCTGCCTCGCCGGCTTCATGCGGTTGCTGACCCCCGCCTTCGTGTCGCGCTGGCCGGCACGCATGCTGAACGTGCACCCGGCCCTGCTGCCGTCGTTCAAAGGCCTCGACACCCATGCGCGCGCGCTCGCCGCCGGGGTGAAGATCCACGGCGCGACCGTTCATTTCGTCACCCCGGAGATGGATTCAGGTCCGATCGTCGCGCAGGGCGCGATCGCGGTGCGCGACGACGATACGGCCGACACGCTGGCGGCGCGCGTGCTGGCGATCGAGCATGAGATCTATCCGCGCGCCCTGAGGCTGGTCGCGGAGGGCCGCGTGCGAGTCGAGGATGGACGCTGCCGCCTCGCCGGCGCCGACGCGCCCGGCACCAAGCTGGTGGTCCCTTCCGGCGGGACCTGACGGCTGCCGCGAAACCATCGGCACCAAGAACCACCGGTCGCGGCGGGAGCTCAGGGCTGTTGCGTGATGATCACAGCCGCAGGAATGCGACCGACTCCTGTCCTCACAGCGTTGACCTCGGGTGGAAAAACCGGACTATCGCCGTTCGGGCGCATGCACTGGCAATGGGGCGGCCGCCTTGCGGCGGCGGCCGGGGATAGGATTTCAACCGTGCGGTTTGATTGCGCTGCAACAGGCTCGCGCGCGGGCGACCGAGCCAGGCTTCGCGGCGCCTGGCGCAGCGCGGCGCTGGCGGTGGCCATGCTGGCCGCCGCCATGACGGCGAGCGCGGCGCAGAGCATTGGGCCGCCTCCGCCCCCGCCTCCGCCGCCGCCTGGACCTCCGCCGCCTCCGCCTGCTCCGCTCGCTTTGCCGGTGTCCAATACGTCAGCCGCCGTCGGCAACTCGGCGTCCTACGCGCTGTTCGGGCTCGGCTCGCGCTACCTGCAAATCCTCGGCGGCCTCGGCGGCCCCGGCCAGCAGAGCAGCCTGTTCGGCACCGGTCCCAATCCGGGCGGCGGTGGCGCCCCGGCGCCGCCCGCGCCGCCGACATTTCGCGCCTGGGCCGAAACCTACGGGCTGATGGCGCATACCGGCGCGCAGACCGACTTTCCCGGCGACTCGCGCCGCACCTATGGCGGAGTGGCGGGCCTCGCCATGAATGTGGCGCCGGGCGCGATGCTTGGCCTGTCGGTCGACCAGAGCCGCAGCAGGATCGACATCACCGGCCTGCCGCAGCACGCCACCCTCGACCTCACCCAGGTTGGCATCAACGGCGCCTATGAGGTTGGCGGCTGGACCCTTTCGGGCGCGGGCATCGCCGGTTTCGCCGGCGTCGATTCGAGCCGCGATACCCCCTCGGGCGGCGCGACGGCCTCCTATAGCGCCGGCCTGTGGGGCGTGATCGGCGAGGCCAGCTACTACATCCCGCTCGGGTCCACCCGCATCGTGCCGAAATTCGGCGCCGACTGGACCCAGACCCATACCAAGGCCTATTCCGAGACCGGCGGCATCGATGCCGTCATGGTTCCGCAAGCGACCGCCGAGCGCAGCCGCATCTTTGCGGGCGCCGAAATCGGCAACACCTGGGTGGCGGGCGCGACCGTGTTCGACCTCGCGGGTTACGCAAAAGCGGTCGACATCCTGTCGCAGCGCGTGCCCGTCCTGACCGTGAGCGCCGTGAGCGGGCCGGCGACGCCGATCACCGTGTTCGGGATAGCGGAAGGAAAATTCGGCCTCGATGCCGGCGTCACGGCGTCGCTGCGGCTGTCCCCGATCGCACGCCTCTATGCGGTCTATGACGGCCGCTTCCGCAACGGCTTCCAGTCCAACGGCGGCACGCTCGGGCTGGAGCTGCGCTGGTAGGGCTTAGAGCATGATCCCGAAAAGTGGGCGCCGGTTTTCGGAAAAGATCATGCTTTCGCTCTAGACCGGATACGGCCGGATCCACACCTTGTTGTCGTGAAATGCCGCCCCGCCATAGGGCGCGACCGCGTCGGCCCCGGTGAGCGAGTTGATGCCGCGGCCGTCCGGATAGGCATGGTTCGGCCAGATCGATTCGGCGATCAGCACTCCCCGCCGCACGCCCGCGAACAGCCGCGCATGCAGCCGGACCTCGCCGCGCCCGTTGCCGAGCACGACCCCCGCGCCATCCTGGATCGCGAGCGCCGCCGCGTCGTCCGGATGGATCATCACCTCGGGCCGGCCGCCCTCCTTGAGGCGCGAGGTCGTGGTCTCGTTGAAGGTCGAGTTGAGGAAGTTGCGCGACGGCGAGGTCGCGAGCCGGAACGGGTGGGTCTCGTCCGCCTCCTCGATCACCTCCCAGTGGTCGGGCAAGGCCGGCATGCGGTCGATCGGCCCCGAACGGCACGGGCTGCGAAACGGAACATTCGGCCAGTCCGGCTTGAAGCGGAATTTGCCGTCCGGCCAGTTG
>DATBBS010000143.1:0-7130 GCA_036270895.1 Xanthobacteraceae bacterium | reverse complement strand
GTCAGGGGCGCGCAACTCAAGGGTAGGGTGCTGCAGTGACGGTCGCAGCGCCCACCATACAAAGCTCGAATCCTCGATCACGCCGGCGCGCGTCAGCGCCGCGATATAGGCGTCGAAATCCTCGCTTCGGCGAAACAATTCCGGGACGCCCGTGCGCGGCAATTCGTCATACGCGGCGAGCCGATAGCCCTTGAGCCCCGTCGGGCGCGACCGCCAGAACGGCGACGAGGTGGCGAGCGCGACGAAGAGCGGCAGATAGGGCAGCATCCGCGTCATCACGTCGACTCGGTCCTCGCTGTCCGGCAGCTCGACATGCACGTGAAGCCCGCACAGCATGTTGCGCTGGCCGATCATCTGCAGATCGTGCATCACCGTGTCGTAGCGGTCGGCGGGTGACTGGAGAGCCGTTTCCCACGCCGCAGTGGGGTGTGTGCCGGCCGCGAGAATCGCAAGCCCATGTTGCGCCGCGATCGCGGCGATCGTCGCCCGCAAATGCCGCAGCTCCGCATGTGCAGACGCCATGTCGTGATGGGGCACGGTCGCGACTTCGATCTGCGATTGCAGCATCTCGCCCATGAGCTGCGGGCCGAGCGCCGCTTTGGCGGCGGCGAAAAACGCCTCCGGCCGCTGCTCGGCAACCATTTTGGTCTCGGCATCGACCAGGAAATATTCCTCCTCGATTCCGATCGTGTAGGCATCGGTCATTGTCGATTTTCCCTGACGTGAAAGCGGGATTTCGATTTATGCGCGCACTCTCAAAGGTCGCCAGGCAATTCACGGAATCAATCGATGGATGCTGTTACGCCGAGATTCTGATCTTTCCATGTCGCAGAGAAACAACCCACGCTTGGCGAAGATATTGAAATCCCTTCCGAAAACTCGCTGAGGTTCGGTGGTGCCCCAATATAATGCCTTGACGGGAAAAGAGTTCCGGAAGGTCCTGCGGTTATCCGGCTCGTCCGGGCACTTGGGCGAGGTCGAGGCTCACCACCATGACGCCGGCCTCGGCCGGGTCCTGCGCGATGGTGAAACCGAGGTCCGCGCACATGGCGAGCATTGTGGTGTTTTCGGCGAGCACTTGGCCGTGGATCAGGACCAGACCCTCGCTGCGGGCGTATTCGATGATCCTGCTCATCAGCAGCCATCCCAGTCCATGACCCTTGAGGCTAGAGCGTACGAGCACCGCGTATTCGCCGCTCTTGCCCGCCGGATCGCGATGCAGACGCACGACGCCGAGCACCTCGCCGGTCGCCTCGTCGAAAGCGACGAAGGCCATTGCCAGCGCATAGTCGAGATGAGTGAGGCGGTCGAGCAACACCGGGCTGAGCTCCTTGACGGGTGCGAAGAAGCGCAGGCGCATGTCGTCGGGGGTCACGTGCGCCAGAAATTCCGGATAGTAGGCGAGATCCTCCGGCTTGAGCGGCCGCACGAAGACGCGCCGGCCGTCGCGCAGCGTTTCATGGCGTTCCCAGTCGGCCGGATAGGGTTTCATCGAACGAGCAGCCTGTTGGCCGACGAATTCATTCGTCGGTGCGACGCGATCAGTGCGACATCAAGGACGGGACCGTCATGGAGGCGAGGATTCCGCGCGTCGCGCCGCCCAGCACGAACTCGCGCAGGCGCGAGTGGCCGAAGCCACCCATCACGATGAGGTCGGCGCCACTGTCGGCCGCGTAGGACAGAATGGTGTTCGGCACGTCCAGATCCGTCGAGACGATGCGCTTGACCTCGACCTTGAGCGCGTGGCGGGCGAGATGCTCCCCCATGTCGACACCCGGAATCTCATCGCTCTTCTCACGACCGCTGGCGACGATCACGACGTCGATCGCCGCCGCGCGTACCAGGAACGGCATCGCGTCTGCGATGGCGCGGGCGGCTGGCCGGCTGCCGTCCCAGCAGATCAGGACCCGGTCGAGCTTGAGGCCGCCCCTCTGGATATAGGGAACTACGATGACCGGGCGACCCGACCCGAAGAGGGCGCCTTCAATTACCAGATCCTGGGCGGGCCCGTGCTTGGGCTCGGCATGGCCCACGACCGAGAGATCGAAGCGGCGCGCCAATCGGCCGAACAGATCGCCGGCGCCGCCGAGCGAGGCCTCGAGCTTGCGGTGCTCGGCCACGATGCCTTCGCGCTTGGCCGCCGCCTCGAAGCGGGCGATCGCGGCATCGGCGGCCTGCCCGCTCGCTTCCCATTGCGCATCGATGATGTCGGCCGGGATGCCTCCCATGATACTCGGCGGCACCACCGGCTCATAGGAGAATGCGATACCGCACAGATGCGCCTCGAAGTCCTCGGCGATCGAGACGGCGTAATCGACGGCCACGTCGCTCGGATTTCCGATGCCGAGATTCACGACGAGATCCTTGATCATGAACCGCTCTCCCCAGTTGGGGCCGGGTCGGGATGACGCGCCGGGCCGCACCGTCTCGTGGTTCGCAGGTTCCCGCGCCTCCTGCGTTGATCAGGGTCAAGCCCGTGCCGGGCACATGGGTAGGATCGCGCCGCGGGTCGCGCTACTTCTTGCTGCCGTCGGCCTTGAACTGGCTGATATAGGCCCACAAATTATCGGCTTCCTTTTCGTTCTTGATGCCCGGGAAGATCATTTTCGTGCCTGGAATCTTCGCGCGCGGGTCCTTGATGTAGTCCTTGAACGTCGCCTCGTCCCAGGTGAGGCCGGAATTCTTGTTGGCGTCGCTGTAGCTGAAGCCCTCGACGGTTCCCGCTTTGCGTCCGGCGAGTCCGTTGAGCACCGGACCGACCTTGTTCCTGGCGTCGTCGCCGATGTCATGGCAGGGGAGGCATTTCTTGAAAGAGCTCTCTCCCGCCTCTACATCCTGGGCCAGCGTCGTTCCTGTCGATGCTGCCAAGACCACGGCTGCGATGACCAAACTCTTCATATCAATCTCCTCGGTTTCTCAAAAATCGGACACCCGCGACCGCGCCTCCTGGCCACTCGACGGCCCACGCGGCACGAACTCGCGCCTGGAAACTGACCGAACGCAGGCCCCGGCGCAAGCCGTCAACGCGCGATCGGAGGCATGCGTTCCGATGGGGCCGATCCAACAATTGGCGGGCTTTTCCCGCGGCTTTCCCGCTATAAGAGGGCGGGCCGGCGAGCGACGCGGCCGAGGAACATCGTGATGTCCGTGGTCATGCCGGTGCCCGACGCAAGCGTCCTGGCGCGCCGTGAGGAGATCGTAGCCGCGCTGCGCGCGATCGTCCCGGGTGAGGGCGTGATCGCGACCGAGCGGGAGATGCGCCCTTACGAGTCGGACGGGCTCACCGCCTATCGCCAGCTACCGATGGTCGTGGTGCTCCCGGCGACGACCGCGCAGGTCTCCGGCGTGCTGGCCTATTGCCATGCGCATAGCGTGAAGGTGGTACCGCGGGGTGCCGGCACATCGCTGTCGGGCGGTGCTTTGCCGCTCGGCGACGGGGTGCTTCTCGGCATGGCCAAGTTCAGCCGGATCCGCGAAGTCGATTTCGAGAACCGCGTCGCCGTGGTCGAGCCCGGCGTCACCAATCTGGCCGTCACGCGCGCGGTCGAGGACCATGGTTTTTACTACGCGCCCGATCCGTCCTCGCAGATCGCTTGCACGATCGGCGGCAACGTGGCTGAGAATTCGGGCGGCGTGCATTGTCTCAAATACGGCATGACGACCAACAACGTGCTGGGCCTCGAAATGGTGCTGATGACCGGCGAGGTCATCCGGCTCGGCGGCAAGCATCTCGATGCCGGCGGTTACGACCTCCTCGGCATCGTCACCGGCTCGGAAGGATTGCTCGGCGTCGTCACGGAAGTGACGGTGCGTATCCTGCAGAAGGCGGAGCGCGCGCGGGCGATGCTGGTGGGCTTTTCGACCTCGGAAGACGCCGGCGCCTGCGTGGCGCGGATCATCGGCGCCGGTATCATTCCGGGCGGCATGGAGATGATGGATCGCCCCGCGATTCACGCGGTCGAGGAATTCGTCCATGCAGGCTATCCGCTCGACGTCGAGGCCCTGCTGATCGTGGAACTCGACGGCCCGCAGGCGGAAGTCGATCATCTCATCGCGCGGGTCGAGGCGATCGCCAAGGAATGCCGGGCCGTGACCTGCCGAACCTCCGGCTCCGAGGAGGAGCGGCTGCTGTTCTGGGCCGGGCGCAAGGCCGCGTTTCCGGCGGTCGGCCGCATCTCACCCGACTATTATTGCATGGACGGCACGATACCGCGTGCCCAGCTTCCGCTCGTGCTTCGGCGCACGCGCGAGCTGTCGGAGAAATACGGATTGCGGGTCGCCAACGTGTTTCACGCGGGCGACGGAAATTTGCACCCGCTCATTCTCTATGATTCCAACAAGCCGGGCGAGCTCGATCGTGCGGAAGCCTTCGGGGCCGATATTTTGAGGTTGTGCGTCGAGGTCGGCGGCGTGCTCACCGGCGAGCACGGGGTCGGCGTCGAGAAGCGCGACCTGATGCCGGCGATGTTTTCCGAGGCCGACTTGGCCCAGCAGCAGAGACTGAAATGTGCCTTCGACGAGAAAGGCCTGCTCAATCCCGGAAAGGTGTTTCCGGTCCTGCATCGCTGCGCCGAGCTCGGCCGCGTGCACGTGCATCGCGGAAACGTCGCCTTTCCTGAGATACCGAGATTTTAGCACATGATCACCGAAATGGGGCGCGGGTCTTGGGAAGCAATCACGCGCCAGATCAAAGAAACGCCATGGCCGATGCTTTGAGACCGCGCGACGCCGAAGACGTCAAAGGGGCGGTGGAATGGGCAGTGGCGCACCGCAAGTCGCTCGAGATCGTCGGCCATGGAACGAAGCGCTCGCTCGGGCGGCCGGCGCAGGTCGACGCGACTCTCGATCTCGCGGGACTTGCCGGCGTCACGCTCTACGAGCCCGAGGAACTCGTGCTTTCCGCCCGGGCCGGCACGCCGCTGCGGGAGATCGAGGCCCTGCTTGATGCGGCAGGCCAGCAGCTCGCCTTCGAGCCGATGGACTTCGGTCCGCTGCTCGGCGCGCCAGCGCGCCAGGCCACGATCGGTGGCGTAGTGGCGGCCAATCTGTCCGGCCCGCGGCGCATAAAGGCGGGCGCTGCGCGCGATCACTTTCTCGGCGTGGCGGCGGTGTCGGGGCGCGGCGAGGTCTTCAAGGCGGGCGGACGCGTGGTGAAGAACGTCACCGGATACGACTTGTGCAAGCTGCTGGCGGGGTCCTGGGGCACGCTCGCGGCGATGACGGACGTCACGGTCAAGACGTTGCCGCGACCCGAGACCGAGGCGACCGTGATCTTGTTCGGCCTCGATGCCGCGCGCGCCATGCAGGCGATGGCCGGTGCGATGGGTTCGTCCTGCGATGTCTCCGGGGCGGCGCATTTTGCCGCCGACGTCGCGGCGCGCGCCTGCGATGATCTCGCGGTCGGACGCAGCGTCACGGCGCTTCGCATCGAGGGCGTCGCGCCCTCGGTCGCCCATCGGACGGCTGTACTGGGAAACGTCTTGCGGCCGTTCGGCACGCCGGACGCGGTGGGCGAGGCACAATCGCGCGCGCTGTGGGAGGCGATCCGTGATGCCGTGCCGTTTGCGGCGGGCGGGCCGGCCGGGAACACGATCGTGTGGCGTCTCTCGGTCGCGCCGACAAAAGGAGCCGCGGCAGCGCGGCTGATCGCGCAACGAGCGGATGCCGCGTTTCTCTACGATTGGGCCGGTGGTCTTGTCTGGGCGGCGCTTGCGCCGACCGATGACGTGGGCGCGGCTGCGGTGCACGGCGCGATCGCTTCCTGCGGCGGGCACGCGACCTTGATCCGCGCGCCGGCGGCGTTGCGCGCCTCCGTCGCGGCATTCGAGCCGCAATCCGGCGGACTGGGGGCGTTGACGAAGCGCGTCAAGGACGCCTTCGATCCGCGCGGCGTGCTCGGTCCCGGGCGCATGTGGGCGGGCGTGTAAACGATGCAGACCTCCTTCACTCTTGCCCAGCTCGCCGAACCCGACGTCGCTGAATCCGAGAAGATCCTGCGCGCCTGCGTGCATTGCGGCTTCTGCACCGCGACCTGTCCGACCTATGTGCTGCTCGGCGACGAGCTCGATTCTCCGCGCGGGCGCATCTACCTGATCAAGGACATGCTCGAGAACGACCGGCCGGCGACGGCCGAGGTGGTTCCACACATCGATCGCTGCCTTTCGTGTCTCGCCTGCATGACGACTTGTCCGTCCGGCGTTCACTACATGCATCTGATCGATCATGCGCGCGCGCATGTGGAGGCCACCTACCGGCGTCCGCTCGTCGACCGGGTGCTGCGTGCCGTCATCGCCAGGGTGCTGCCCGATCCGAAACTGTTTCGCCTGTCGCTGTTCGCGGCGTTTCTCGGCAAGCCGCTGGCGCCGCTGTTCGATCTCGTCGGCCTCGCGCCGGTCGCCGCGATGCTGCGGCTCGCGCCGGCGAAGCTTTCGCCGCCCGGGAGGCGCGGCCCGTGCGTCATCCCGGCCGAGGGAGAACGGCGCGGCCGTGTCGCACTGCTCACCGGATGCGTCGCGAGCGTGATGACCCCGCAGATCAACGACGCGGCGATCCGGATCCTCACGCGGCACGGCATCGACGTGGTGCTCGCACGAGGCGAAGGCTGTTGCGGCTCGCTCGTTCACCACTTGGGCCGCAAGGAGGAGGCGCTGGAGGCCGCGCGTCACAATGTGGACGCCTGGTTGGGCGAGATCGACGGCGAGGGCCTCGACGCGATTCTCGTCACCGCATCGGGCTGCGGCACGACGATCAAGGATTACGGATACATGTTGCGCAACGATCCGCATTACGCGGCGCGCGCCCGAACGGTCGCCGGCTTGGCTCGCGACGTGAGCGAATATATCAATCAAATCAATAATTTAAATGTAAGGCCCACGCCTCCTTTGGTGGTCGCCTATCATGGCGCCTGCTCGCTCCAGCATGGCCAGAAGATTGCGCGCGAACCAAAGGAAGTTCTTTCCAAGTCGGGATTCGTAGTCAAAGATGTACCGGACGGCCATCTCTGCTGCGGCTCGGCCGGCACTTACAACATGCTGCAGCCGCGGCTGGCGATGGCGTTGCGTGATCGCAAGGTCGCGTGCATCGCGAAGGTTGCTCCCGATGTGATCGCTGCCGGCAATGTCGGTTGCATC
>DATBBS010000142.1:0-1526 GCA_036270895.1 Xanthobacteraceae bacterium | reverse complement strand
GCGAGGTGCGATGCGGGCCGACTGCCTTACGGTGGCGATCGCCGCCGACCGCGCCGGCGGGTTGCGGCCGTTCCTGGTGGCCGGCACGGCCGGGACCGTGAACACCGGCGGCTTCGACGATCTCGAAGCGCTCGCCGAGATCTGCCGCCGGGAAAAGCTCTGGTTCCACGTCGACGGCGCCTTCGGGGCGCTGGTGGCGCTGTCCAACAGCCTGCGGCCGCTCGTCCGCGGCATCGCACGCGCGGATTCGATCGCCTTCGACTTCCACAAATGGGCGCATGTGCCCTATGACGCCGGCTTCCTGCTGGTGCGCGACGCCGAGCGCCACCGGCGGACCTTCAGCAGCGAGGCCGCCTATCTGCATCGCGCGCCGAGCGGGCTCGCGGCCGGCGAGGTGTGGCCGTGCGACCTCGGTCCCGATCTGTCGCGTGGTTTCCGCGCGCTCAAGACCTGGTTCACGTTTCGCGTCCATGGCACCAACAAGATCGGCGCCTGCATCGAGCATACCTGCCAGGTGGCAATATACCTCGAGACGCGGCTGATCGAGCAATCCAGCCTGTTCGAGATCGTGGCCCCGGTCACGCTCAACATCGTGTGCTTCGGCTTGCGCGCCTCGGCCGACAGCGAGCTCAACAAGGCCGTCGCGATCGACCTGCAGGAGCGCGGCGTCGCCGCCCCCTCCACCACCATTATCGACGGCCGCACCGTCATCCGCGCGGCGATCGTCAATCACCGCACCACCGAGCAGGACATCGATGCCTTGATGGCGGCGCTGCGCGACTCGGCGCTGCGCGTCACGCTGGCGCAAATGCGGCGGACCGGCGAGGCCCCGGCCGTCGCCGCGGCGGCGGGCTGACACGCCGCGGAATGACGTTCCACGCGGGCTCCCGATCAAAGCCGATATTTCCCGTCCGGTGAGCAGGCGCGCCCGCCTCTCGCTCTTTTGAACCCGCGTCGCAGCGACGCCTTGCAACCGCCATGCTTTATGGCTGAATGCGCCAAGGCGACGCTTGAGACCACGGTTGGAGCGGCAGCGGAACCACACAGCGAAACACACGCGGCGGGATCATATGTTCACGCTCTATTCGATGCGACGTTCCGGCAACTGCTACAAGGTGCGCCTGGCGCTCGCGCAGCTCAAGATTCCGTTCCGGCTCATCGAGGTCGACAGTCTCAAGGGCGAGACCCGCACGCCCGAGTTTCTCGCCAAGAACCCGAGCGGCCACGTGCCCCTGCTCGAGGTCACCGAGGGCCGTTATCTCCCGGAGTCGGGCGCCATCCTGTGGTACATCGCCGGCGGAACCGCGCTCGCGCCCGAGGACCGCATCGATCGCGCCGAAACCCTGCAATGGATGTTCTTCGAGCAACACAGCGTCGAGCCCAATCTGGGCGCCGCGCAGTTCTGGCTCACCATGGTGAAGGGCGGCCGCGAGCTGCAGACCCACGCGCTCGAGGATTGGATGGAGAACGGCTACCAGGCGCTCGGCGTCATGGAAAAGCACCTCGCCACCCATGAATTCTTCGCC
>DATBBS010000141.1:0-8765 GCA_036270895.1 Xanthobacteraceae bacterium | reverse complement strand
TGCCGCTGCGCCTGCGCGGCGCGGACATCCGCGAGCTGCTGCTGTTCCCGCGCTTCCTCGACGCTCGCCAGGCTCTGCAGATCGGCCTGATCAACCGCGTCGTGCCGTCAGGCGAGCTTGCCGCCGCCGGCGAGAAACTCGCAGCCGAGGTGCTCGCGACCGGCAGCTCCGAGTCGATCGCCCGCACCAAGCGCCTGCTGCTCGACACCCTGGGCTGCGGTTACGGGGCGATCGGTTCCGCGCCCGCCCGCGTCACCGAGACGACCTGGCGCAAGAACTATTCCGGCCCGGGCTCGGCCACCGTCCTGGGCAACGCCCGGGCGATGTCGACGGAAGGCGCCGCCATGGTCAACGGCGTGCTGGTGCGTTACCTCGACTACAACGACATCTATGTGGGCAGCGGCTCGCAGCATCCGAGCGAGATCATCCCGATCGCGCTCGCCGCCTGCGAGGAAGCCGGACGCAGCGGACGCGACTTCATCGAGACGATCGTGGTCGGCTACGAGACGATCACGCGGATCAACGACGCGGTCTCGTTCGCGAAGCGCGGTCTTCATTCGCTCAGCGCCGCGATCTACGCCGCTCCGCTGGTCGCCGGCAAGGCATGGAACATGCCGGTCGAGCAGATCGCCCACGCGGTCGGGATCTCGGGGGCGCGTGGCCTGACCATGTTCGTCGTCAACAGCGGCGCGATCAGCATGATGAAGGCGCTTGGCCACGCTTTTTGCGGCATGGACGGATTCGTCGCGGCGCGGCTCGCGGCCGAAGGTTTCACCGGGCCGAGCGGTACGCTCGACTGGGTGGCGACCAGGATCCAGCCCGCGCAGGAGCGGCTCGACATCGATCTCGATCCGCGGCGCTTCCGGTTGCCGATGGTCGGGCTGAAGCGCTTTCCACTGCAATTCGAGATTCAGGCGCCGGTGGAAGCCGGCGTGAATCTGCATCGCTCGCTGAAGGCGTCGCTCGGCGACATCCGCGAGGTCGTGGTCGAAACCTATCCGGACACGATCGAGCGGGTGGCGGGTCCCGGGCGCTACACGCCGGCGACGCGGGAGACCGCCGACCACAGCCTGCCGGTCTGCCTCGCCATGGCGCTCGTCGACGGCGACGTGACGACGCGGCACTTCGAAGAGGATCGCTGGCGCGCGCCCGACGTGCTGGCGCTGGCGGCCAACATCAAGGTGCGAATCGGCGCGGCCCTGGTCGCCAAGATGCCGAAAGGCCGCGGCGCGCGCGTCGAGGTCAGGTTCGCCGACGGTCGGGTCGTGAGCGAGCTCGTGGAGATTCCGGAAGGCGACGCCCGGCGACCGATGTCGGCGGCCGCGCTCGAGCACAAGTTCCTCACGCTGTCCGCGCCGGTGTTGGGCGAGACGGCGGCCCGCAACGTCATGGCGGCGGTCGATGCGCTCGATGACGTCGACGACGTCAGGAAGTTTGCGGAAGTCTTGCGCGGCGCTGCGTAAAGTGTGCGTGCACGGTTGCCTGAATTGAAGGACGCCAAGGTTCCGATCCGATGACAGCCGCCATCACCGAGCCGCGCCCCGCACACCGCGAACTCCCGGCGACCACGCCGGCCGCCGCCTTGACGGCGCTCGGCATCGTCTATGGCGACCTCGGAACCAGCCCGCTCTACACGCTGCAGGCCGTGGCGCAGGCGGTCGGCGGCCCGCTCGACCGAGCCGCCGCGCTCGGGAGCCTGTCGCTGATCTTCTGGGCGCTGGTCGTCACGATCTCGGTCAAATACTGCGTCTTCGTGATGCGCGCCGACAACCACGGCGAAGGCGGCATCCTGGCGCTGATGTCACTGATCGGGGCCGGATGGTCGGGGCGAAAGCGCGTGTTCGTCGTGATGGGGCTGTTCGGGGCCGCCTTGATCTATGGCGACGGCATCATCACGCCGGCGATTTCGGTGCTGAGCGCACTCGAAGGTCTCAACGTCAGCACGCCGATCTTCAAGCCGTATGTGCTGCCGATGGCGGTGGCGATCCTGCTCGGGCTGTTCGCCATCCAGAGCCGCGGGACGGCGGTGGTGGGCAAGGCCTTCGGTCCGATCATGCTGCTCTGGTTCGTCACCATCGCGGTGCTCGGGATCGCCGGCATCACGCGCCATCCGGGGGTGCTGGCCGCGGTCGACCCGTATTACGCCATCAGTTTTCTGCTGGGCGGCGGCTGGCAGGCTTTTGCGGTGCTGGGCGCCGTGTTCCTGGCGATCACGGGCGGCGAGGCGCTGTACGCCGACATGGGCCATATCGGACGAAATCCCATCCGCACCGTGTGGTACGGAATCGTGCTGCCGGCCCTGCTGCTCAATTATGCGGGACAGATCGCGCTGTTCCTCGACGATCCTGCCATGAGCGGAAACCCGTTCTTCCGGCTCGCGCCCGACTGGGCGGTGATCCCGCTGGTGGTGCTCGCGACCCTCGCGACCATCATTGCGAGTCAGGCCATCATCACGGGATCGTTCTCGCTCACCCGCCAGGCCATGCAGCTCGGCTGGTTTCCCGGCGTGCGCATCTCCCAGACCTCGGCCGAGGAATACGGACAGATCTATGTGCCGGCGGTGAACTGGACGATGATGCTGTTCACGCTGGCGATCGCCGTCGGATTCGGCAGCTCCGATCGCCTGGCGGGCGCCTACGGGACCGCGGTCTCGACCACCATGCTGCTCACCACGGCGCTGCTCTACAAGGTGATGCGCGACCGCTGGCGATGGTCCGCGCCGAGCGCGCTCGCGGTCAGCGGCGCATTTCTGGTCGTCGACTTTGCGTTCTTCTCGGCCAATCTGCTCAAGATCAAGGACGGGGGATGGGTCCCACTCGTGTTCGCGGCGCTGGTCTTCCTCGTCATGACGACCTGGCATTTCGGCGCCGCGGCCCTGCGCCGCAAGCTCGCGCATGCCACCGAGGCGCCGGAGGTCTTCTTCCAGCGGCTGCGCGAGAACAAGATACCGCGGGTCCCGGGCACGGCGATCTTCCTGACGCGCCTGAACCGGTCGATGTCGCCGGTCATCGTTCAGCACGTCACCCAGATCGGCTCGCTCCACCGGACGCTGATCGCATTGTCGGTGCAATTCGAGGAGGTCCCCCGCATCCATGCCGAGCATCGCATGGAGATGGCGCACCTCGCCGAAGACTTCTGGCATTTGACGGTGCGCTACGGGTTCGTCGAGATCCCCAATCTCTCGGTCGTCTTGCGCCAGGCCAAGGACGTCGGTTGTCCGATCGACCTCGACCACGCAATCTTTTTCGGCGAGCGCGACGAGGTGGTGCGCCGCAAGGGACGTGGACGGCTCGCGCGCTGGCGCGTTCCGCTGTTCGCCTTCATGTTCCGCAACTCGGTCCACGCCGCGGACCGGTTCAACATTCCCAGCGCAAAACTCGTCGAGATCAGCCGTCGCATCGAGCTCTAGGGCAAGGCACCGGTAGGGAGGGTGACATGAGGCATTTTCTCGCCGGCCTGGCGGCGCTCATGCTGCTCTTGTGTGTCCAGATCGGCGGCCGCGCGAGCGCGCAGGAGACCGACTACCCGGCGCGGCCCGTCAAGGTGGTGGTGCCCTATCCGGCGGGCGGCCTGGTCGACCTGATCACGCGCGTCGCCACCGAGCGGATGGCGGCGAGTCTCGGCCAGCAATTCGTCATCGAGAGCCGGGCGGGCGCGAACGGGACGATCGCGACCGCGTCCGTCGCCCATGCGGAGCCCGACGGCTATACGCTGCTGATGATCACCGACAGCCATGCGGTCAACCCGCTCTTCTACAAGAACCTGAGCTACGACAGCGTGAAGGATTTCGCGCCGATCGGGCTGATCGGCAAATCGCCGATGGTGCTCACCGTGCATGTCTCGGTGCCGGCCCGCACCGTCAAAGAGCTGATCGCTCTCGCGCGCGCCGATCCGGGCTCGCTGTCCTATGGGTCGATCGGGCTCGGCAGCGCGAGCCACCTGGCGGGCGAGATGTTCAAGCTGCGCGCTGGCGTCGACATGCTGCACGTGCCCTATCGCGGCGGCGCGCCGGCGGTGAACGACCTCATCGCCGGTCATCTCAAGACCATGTTTCTCACCCCGGTCTCCGGCCTGCCGCACATCCAGGCCGGCAAGCTTGCGCCGCTTGCCATCGCGGCGCCGGCGCGTTTCGAGCTGATGCCTGACGTTCCGACCATGGCGGAGGCGGGCGTTCCGCTCGAGGCCGCCTACTGGGTCGGCATGGTGGCGCCCGCCGCGACGCCGCCCGCCGTCATCGCCAAGCTGGAGAAGGCCCTGTCGGAGGCCACCGCCGCGGCCGATGTGCGTGGACGGCTGACCCAGATGGGCGCGGTCGTGACTCCGCTCGGCCCCGCGGCCTTCGGCGATTTCATCCGCGCCGATCTCAAGGCCTGGGCCGACTTCGTGGCGGAGAGCAGGATCAAGGTGGAGTAACCACTTGCTCCGTCATGCTCCGCGCAAGCGGAGCATCCAGTACGCCGTGTCGGAGCCGATTGCGCACGGCGGCGGCGGCACGGAGTACTGGATCGCCCGCTTGCGCGGGCGATGACGGCCAGATTTTTCAAGAGGGCGCCCGGTCACAACGCCGCGACGACCTTGACCTCGACCAGAAACGCCTCGCCCACCAGCCGGTCGATCATGAGCAACGTATTGGGCGGATAGGCGCCGTTCGGAAACATGCGCGGAAATTCGCGCAGCCTGAATTTCATGAATTTCGCAATGTCCTGCGAATGCACCAGATAAGTGGTGAACTCGACAACGTTGGCCCAGCCGGCGCCCTGCGAGGCGAGCGCCGTCTCGATATTGGCGAAGGTCTGCATGCATTGCGCGTCGAAGTCGTCGGCGCCGATCACGTTGCCGGCCTTGTCGACCGCGACCTGGCCCGCGATGAAGAGATACTCGGACGCCTTCACGCGGGCCATGTGCGAATACTGGCCGAGCGGCCGGCCGAGCGCCTCCGGATTGAGCAGCTTGATGTCGGTCATGTGGTTTCCTTTTCGGATGCCGGCGCGAAACCCGCGAGGGCCTTGCGCAGGACTTGGCGCGCCGGCTCGGAGCCGTCGAGCGGCCGCAGGGTGCGGCGCTTGATCTTCCAGCCCTCGGGAGTGCGGGCGAGCTCCCAGCGGTTGGCGGCGACACGGTGGATGCGAAAGCCTTTCGATGTGCCGTGGTTCGACAGCTCGACCGGCACGCCGTTCGGGTCCGGCATCAGGATCTGCAGATAGGACGTGACCGCGGCGCGGTCGCCGTCGAGCTCGATGAACGGCAGGCCGCAGAAATGCGCGAGCCCGCCGCTGATCGCGGCGTGGTGCGCGGGGCTGCGCACCATCGCGGCGATCGCCTCGTTGCCGTTCCCGCCCGGATGCGGGTCGCGGTCGAACACGCCGTCCTCCGCATAGACGGCGCGCGTGTAGTAGTCGGCGGCCGTATCGGCGCTCGGCGGATGGCTCGCGATCAGATTGTAGATTTCGAGCCGGTCCTCGATGGCGCGAAGGCGATCCTCGGGTGTGGGTTTTTTGCTCATGGTGAAATCCTCGAGTTGGGCTGCGGGCCGCGCACCCGACTATCGCATGGCTCGCCGGAAGGTCGCCATGCGATGTCGATTGAAACCGCACCCCGTGTGCCGTTACGCTGCCCGCCACAATGGTGCCAAGGCGCCGCGGCCGCAAGCCGCCGGGAGGAGACGATCGTGGAAGAACCGACCCAGGAGCTCGCGCGCTTCGCCGCGACGCTGACTTATGACGCGATTCCGGAACGCGTGCGGGAGCACTGCAAGAACGTGCTGCTCGACACCGTGGCCTGCGCGGTCGCGGGTCATCAGGGCGAGGAGACCGGGCAGATCGGCGCGCTCGCCGCCGCGCTCGGGCAATCGGACGAAAGCAGCGTGATCGGCGGCGGCCGGCTCTCGCTTGCCGGCGCAACCCTGCTCAACGGCTATCTGGTGACGGCGGTCACCATGTGCGACATCCACCGTTCCACGCTCACCCATGTGACGCCCGAGGTTGTGCCGCCCGCACTCGCGATCGCGGAACGCGACGCGCTCTCGGGCCGCGATCTCCTGGTCGCGCTGGCGGCCGGCTTCGAGGTGACGACGCGCGTCGGCATCGGGGCCGATTATCCGGCCATGCGGGCGCGCGGGTGGCACGGGCCGGGCGTGTTGGGTCCGTTCGGCGCGGCGGCGGCGGTGGGCTCGCTGCGCCGCTTCGACGGCGACATCATGGCGAAGGCCTTCGGCCTCGCCGGCAGCCAGGCGGCCGGCACCTTCGCGGCCTGGGGCACTCCGACGGTCAAATTCCACCAATGCCGCGGCGCGCTTTCGGGCCTGATGGCGGCGCTGCTGGCCGAGCAGAATTTCCTGGCGACGCGCGAGTTCCTCACCGCCAAGGACGGCGGCCTCTACAACAGCTATTCGAACGGCGGCAAGCCCGAGCTCGCGACCGCCGGGCTCGGCCAACGCTGGGAGCTCGAGCAGATCGCGCTGCGCCTGTGGCCCTCGGCCTCATCGATCCAGGGGATGAACACCGCGCTCTTCGATCTCGTCGAGCAGCACGCGATCGATCCTGCCAAGGTCAAGCAGCTGCGCGTCCGCCTGAACCAGACGGTATTCGACCTGCACGGCAAGCTAGCCCGCTACAAGGCGAAGTTCGACGCGCTCATCTCGGCCCATTACACCGCCGCCGTCATCCTGCACGACCGCAAGCTCACGCTCGCCCAGTTCGAGCCGGCGCGCTACGACGATCCGGTGCTTCGGCGCGCGGCCGCCGAGCAGGTCGATGTGCGGCCCGACCCGGCGCTCACCGGCGTGCAGGCGGTGGTAGAGATCGAGATGGTCGACGGGAGGACGCTGTCGGCGCGTTGCGATCACCCGCGCGGTTCGGCCGAGAACCCGCTGTCGCGACGGCAGATCGAGGGCAAGCTGCGTACTTATGCGGAGGGGCTGCTCTCGTCGGCCCATGTCGACGACGTGGTCGGCGCGGTCGGTCGACTGGAGGACCTTGGCTCGGTGCGCAAGCTCATGGACATGCTGCGTGCGACGCCACGGCACACGGAGGCGGGCGCGCGGCGCGCCGCAGCGCGCGGATGAACCGACCGCCAAACGGAGGATAGGCCGTGAGGACGCTTCTGCCGGTCGCTGTCGCGCTCGCGATGCTGGCGCAATCCTGTGCCGGCGCCGGCGCTGAAACGTCCGAATTGCGCATGGCCACCCAGTTCGGCATCGGCGCCATGCCGATGATCCTGATGGAGAAGAACCGGCTGCTGGAGCGCCGGCTCGCGGCGGCCGGTCTGCCCGACGTCAAGGTCACGTGGCGCCAGTTTCCCGGCGGCAATCCGATGAACGAGGGGCTCATCTCGGGCAGCCTCGACATCGTGTCGGGCGGCACCACGGTCTTCCTCACGCTGTGGGCCAAGGCGAAGGGAAGTCCGCAGGCGGTGCGGGCGGTCGGCGCCGTGTCGGCGCTGCCGCTATGGTTCATGACCCGCGATCCGGACGTCAAGACGCTCGCGGACCTGACCGCCAAGCACAAGATCGCCGTCACCACCGTCAAGGTCTCGGTGCATGCGATCCTGCTGCAGATGGCGGCTGCGAAACTCTACGGCCCCGCGGAGTCCGGCCGGTTCGACGCGCTGACGATCGGGCTTCCGCACGGGGACGCCGCGGCCGCGCTGATCGCCGGCGGCACCGAGGTCAATAGCCACTTCAGCGCCCCGCCGTTCCAGTATCTCGAAGCCAAGGCCGCAGGCGTGCGGCGCGTCACCACGGCGCAGGACATCCTCGGAACGCCCGCCACCTACATGGTGGCCTATGCGACCGAGAAATTCCGCGCCGACAATCCGAAGCTCTATGGCGCTTTCGTCGCCGCCCTGCAGGAGGCGATCGACGCCATCAACAAGGACCCCCGCGCCGCCGCCAAGGATTATATCGAGGCCTCGAAGGACCCGATCAGCGTGGACGATGCGGTGGCGATGATGACCGACCCGGGCGCGAAATTCACGATGGCGCCGGACAATGTCATGACCTTCGCGGAATTCATGTTCCGCCAAGGGTTGATCAAGACGCGGCCCGCGGCCTGGCAGGACATGTTCTTTCCCGAGGCGCACGGGCTGCCGGGAAGCTGACGGATCGGCGGCTGCGCTGCCGATCCGTCATGCCCCGCGCGTGTCGCGGGCATCCACGCCTTCCTGCGTTGTCATAACAGGGAAGACGTGGATGGCCGGGACATAGGCGAGCGAAGCGACGCCGTTCTCCGAACGGCTATGCCCGGCCATGACCAGATGGACGATTTTTTTAATCACATCACCACGGTGAGTCGCTTGGCGGCTCGGGTGATGCCGGTATAGAGCCAGCGATCGCGGCTGTCGGTAAAGGCGAAGCTTTCGTCGAACAATACGACATCGTCCCATTGCGAGCCCTGCGCCTTGTGGACGGTGAGCACATAGCCGTAATCGAACTCGTCGTAGCGCTTGCGCTGCTGCCAATCGAGTTCCTCGATGCCCCCGGTGAAGCATTCGCGCCGCACCGAGACTTTGATCACCCGGCCCACATCCTCGTCCGGCTGCAACCGCAACCCGAGTGCGCTGGCGCGCGCGGTGCTGCGCGCTTTCACGACCCATAGGCCGCCGTTGAACAGGCCCTTGCGCCGGTTGTTGCGCAGGCACACGAGCTTGTCGTCCGCCTGCGGGAGCGCATCGGTGAATCCGCGCCGTTCACGCAGCCGCGCATTATAGGCACGGCGGGTGGCGTTGCGGCCGACCAGCACCTGGTCGGCGGCGAGCACCCGGTCGGG
>DATBBS010000140.1:0-12605 GCA_036270895.1 Xanthobacteraceae bacterium | reverse complement strand
CGACGATCTGTCGGCCGAAATCGCGGAAGCCCACGGCGCCAATTCGGTGATCAGCCAGACCGTCGACGTGAGCGACGAGGCGCAGGTCGAACGGCTGGTCGCCGCCACCATGGGACGGTTCGGCCGGATCGACATCCTGGTCAACAATGCGGCGCTGTTCGCAGCCCTGCAGGAGCAGCCATTCGCCGACATCGACGTTGCGCTGTGGGACCGGGTGATGGCGGTCAATGTGCGCGGCCTGTTCCTGATGGCCAAGCACGTCGTCCCCCACATGATCGCGCGCCGTTACGGCAAGATCATCAATATCGGGTCAGGCACGGCCGCCCGCGGCATTCCCAATATGCTGCACTACGTCACGTCCAAGGGGGCGGTGACGGCCTTCACCCGGGCGCTTTCGCGCGAGCTGGGCGAGCACAATATCTGCGTCAATACGCTGGCGCCCGGCTTCACCATCAGCGACAGCGTGGTCGCCCATAATCCGGGCCACCTGGCATCCGCCCGCGCGCCGGCGATCCAGCGCCGCGCCCTCAAACGGGACGAACTGCCGGAAGACCTGGTCGGGACCCTGGTTTTCCTGGCCTCCGCCGACTCGGATTTCGTCACCGGCCAGACCCTGGCGGTGGACGGGGGCGCCACCAATACCTGAGCGCATGGCCGCCCAGCCCGCGCAAGCCGTACTTGCGTATTTCCGGGGCGGTCTCAATTCTCTATATAAAGAGCCGACATTCCAGGCTTCGAGCCGAACGGAGGATCACCATGGCGGTTGCCACTGCGGACAAAGCCGGCAAGCCCGACACGAAGCACAATATCGAGGCGGTGCGCGAGGCCTATTACGACCGCATCTCCAAATACGACATGGCGCCGCTGTGGAAGGTGATGGCCTCGGTCGTCACCAAGGAACCGGTCACGCACTGCGTGCCCGCGCTCTGGCGTTTCAACGACGCCAAGGCGATGGTCCTGGAGTCGGGACCGCTGATCACCGCCGAAGAGGCCGAGCGCCGCGTGCTGGTGCTGGAGAACCCGGCGCTGCGCGGCCAGTCGAAGATCACCAACTCGCTGTTCGCCGGCATCCAGATGATCCTGCCCGGCGAGGTCGCGCCGGCCCATCGCCACGTCTCGTCGGCCATCCGCTTCGTG
The DNA here is from genome assembly GCA_036270895.1 of Xanthobacteraceae bacterium. GTDB lineage: Bacteria > Pseudomonadota > Alphaproteobacteria > Rhizobiales > Xanthobacteraceae > JAVDCA01. Next base: position 11,468 of record DATBBS010000140.1, on the reverse strand, counting down.
CTCGACGGCGAGGGGGCCTATACGGCGGTCGAGGGCGAGAAGGCGATCATGCGTCGGGGCGACTTCGTGATCACCGCCAACTGGGCGCCGCACGACCACGGCAACGACTCGAAAGAGCCGATGATGTGGCTCGACGTGCTCGATTTCCCGATGGTCAATTTCTTCGAGACCTCGTTCGCCGAGCAGTTCCCCGGCAAGACCCAGCCGACCGGCCGCGGCGACGGCGACTCGCTCGCCTTCTACGGCTCCGGGGTTTTGCCCGATAATGCCGGTCCGGCGCGTCCCGAGAGCAGCCCGGTCATCAACTACACCTATGCGCGCACGCGTCCGATCATCGAGCGCATGAAAAAGGCCGGCGACGTCGACAAGCGCCACGGCGCGCGGGTGCGCTACGTCAATCCGATCACCGGCGGGCCGGTGCTGCCGACCATGGGCGCCTATCTGGCGCTGCTGCCGGAAGGCTTCAAGGGCGAGCCCTATCGGGCGACCGACGGCACCGTCTTCGTCTGCGTCGAAGGCAAGGGCACCACGAAGGTCGGCGACAAGACGCTGGAATGGGGACCCAATGACGTCTTCGTGGTGCCGCCGTGGATGCGCTACGCGCACCATGCCGGCAAGGAGTCGGTGTTGTTCTCGATCTCCGACCGGCCCGCGCAGGAAGCGCTCGGCATCTGGCGCGAGGCGCATTGACGATGCCGTCGTGAATGTGAAGCGTCATGCCCGCGCTTGTCGCGGGCATCCACGTCTTTTTGGCGCCTCGGCAAGCAAGGCGTGGATGGCCGGGACAAGCCCGGCCATGACGGCAGGGTTATTCCATGTCTTCGTCCTTCATCCATGACGCGCCGCCCCAGCGGGTGGTGTTCGGCGCCGGCGCCATCACGAACATCGGTGACGAAGCCGCGCGGCTCGGCATCGGCCGCGCGCTGGTGATCGCGACGCCCGGCAGCGGCGCCCGGCTCGGGGCGCGCATCGCCGAGCTTTTGGGCAGCCGCTCGGCCGGGCTCCATGCCGGGGCGGTGATCCATGTGCCGCGCGCGGTGGCGCAGGCCGGTCTCGCGGCGGCCGAGGCGGCGCGGGCCGACGGAGTCGTTGCGGCCGGCGGCGGCTCGGCGATCGGGCTCGCAAAAATCATCGCGCGCGACGCCGGCCTCGCCGTCATCGCGGTGCCGACCACCTATTCGGGCTCGGAGGCGACCCCGATCTGGGGCACCACCGAGGGCGAGCGCAAGACCACCGGACGCGACCCCAAGGTGGTGCCGCGCACCGTCATCTACGACCCCGAGCTCACGCTCGCCTTGCCGGCTGCCGTCACGGCGGCGAGCGCGATGAATGCGATCGCGCATTGCGTCGAGGGGCTCTGGGTCGCCGAGCGCACCCCGGTCACGATGGCCTACGCCACCGAGGCGATGCGCCGGTTCGGTGCCTATTTGCCGCGCGCGGTGGCGGACGGCGGCGACCGCGCGGCGCGCGGCGAATGCTTTGTCGCGGCCTGGCTCGCCGGGACCGTGCTGGTCGGCGGCACCGGCCTGCACCATAAGCTCGCCCATGTGCTCGGCGGTTACGGCCTGCCGCATGCCGAGACCCATGCGATCATCCTGCCGCATGTGGCGCGTTTCAATCTCCCAGCATCACCGGAAGCGCGCGCCCGGCTGGTCGATGCGCTCGGAGACGACGATCCGGCCGGCGCGCTGACCGACATGGTGCGACGATTTCCGATTCCCCAGCGGTTGCGCGACGTCGGCTTCGATGCGGCCAGGATCGACGACGCGGCCGCCCAGGTGGCGGCGCTCGCCATCAAGACGCCAAGGCCGGTGTCGGCGAACGACGCGCGTGCGATCCTGCAGGCGGCGCTGTAGTCTGGGCAAAGCGACCCGCGGAAGCGCGCCCACCATTTTTCGAATCCGCACGACGCACCAACAAGAGTCTTGACACCGACTCGTTTGGCGAATGCGCGAAAATGTGGTAGGAGAAAATCCACAGTTGGAATTGCGCCCGCCGCACCCCGCGCGGGCGTTTTTTATTACGGAGGCGATCTATGGCGTTGCGGTCGGGACATGGCGCAACGGCGGGTCTCTCGCCGCAAGGCTCGGTCCGGGAGCAGGCGTTGTATTTCCATTGTTGTTTACAACGAAAAGGCCGCCCTACGCGTCGGCCTCGTGTCTCACCCCGAGGGTGCAGTCCCTGTAAATCCCCTGTATTTCGCCTGTATTAACAGGGAATCCGCCTGTTAGGCGCCTGCCAGGCCCTGTTCTTTCGCCGCGGCTTCGCCTGTTATTTCGCCGCGCGCGGTGCCCTTACAGGGGGGCGCTCCTGTTCGTGTCGTCGCTCATCGATGCCGCGCTTCGCGGCGCGGCTCATGCGGGGCGCTATCTCTTCCTGCGATAATAATGCACGTCGATCCGCGCCCACACGCCGTGCACGTGATAGGGATCGCTGCGCGTGAAGGCATCGATGGCGACGCGGTCCTCGGCCTCGACCACGAACAGGCTGCCGACCGGGGTCTCGCCGTCTTCCGCCACCAGCGGGCCGGCGCTCACGATCTGCACGCCGTATTTGGCCGATTCGTCGAGATGCACGCGGTGCGCGCGGTAATGCCTGGCGCGCGTCTCGAGAATGTTCGGCTTGTCGATGGCGTGGATGACGAAATGCATGGCCGCCTCCTGGGAGAGCGCCAGTCTAGTCGCTCGGGCGCTGCGGGGCGAGGGGCTGGCATGCGTGCGAGAGCGCGCGAAACCCGTGTTCCGATCGCGTTTGCGTGTGGTAGATTGCCCGCGGAAACGGCCGACTGACAAGGGCCCGACGCTCAAGGAGGATTCGGAATGACGCGCGCACTGTGTTTCGCTTCATTGATATTGATTGCGGCCGCGCCGGCGCTCGCGCAGCAGCAGAAAGTCGGCAGCCCGCCGGAGGCGATGAACATGCGCCTGGTCGGCTACAACGACCTGCAGGAGCGCAGCGCCTATCAGCCGACGATCCATAAGCAGGGCGATCGCTACATCGCCTATATCGGGCACCATGGCGGCACGCCCGACGTGCCCAAGCCGGTGAACAAGATGACCGGCGCGCCCGAATTCAACGGCACCTCGATCGTCGACGTGACCGATCCGGCCCATCCGAAATATCTCAAGCATATCCCCGGCCTCGAAGGCACATACGAGGAGGGCGGCGCCCAGATGGTGCGCGTGTGCGACGGCAAGACCCTGCCCAAGGGCGACCCCAACAAATTCTATCTGCTGCGTGTGTTCGGCGGAAAGGCGCACGAGATCTGGGACGTCACCGATCCGTCGAACCCGGCGCTGCTCACCCGCATCGACGGCCTGCGCGACACCCATAAGAACTGGTGGGAATGCGACACCGGCATCGCCTATCTGGTGTCGGGTGCGCCGGGCTGGCGCGTGAAGCGCATGACCATGATCTACGACCTCAGCGATCCGGCGAAACCGGTCAAGATCCGCGACTTCGGGTTGCCCGGCCAGGAGCCGGGCGCGACCGGCACGATCCCGACCGACGTGCACGGCCCGATCTCGACCGGCCCGCAGGGCAACCGGGTCTATTTCGGCTACGGCACCAACAAGGGCGGCGTGCTGCAGATCATCGATCGCGAAAAGCTGCTGAATGGCCCGAAGGAGCCCACGCCCGAGAACCTGCGTTATCCGGTGGTCGGCGAGCTCGACATGATGCCGTTCAACGGCGCCCACACCACCTTCCCGATGCTCAAGATGCCGATGGCCGAATTCGCCAAGGACAAGGACGGCAAGACGCGCGACATCGTGATGATCGTCGACGAGCAGATCCTGAACGAGTGCCAGGAGCCGCGCCAGATGGTCTGGTTCGTCGACGTCACGGTCGAGACCCGGCCGATGGTGGTCTCGAACTTCCAGGTGCCGGAGGCGAGCGGCAATTTCTGCGACCGCGGCGGCCGTTTCGGCTCGCATTCCTCGAACGAGAGCATGGCGCCGATCTTCTACAAGAAGGTCGCCTTCATCACCTACTTCAACGCCGGGGTGCGCGCGATCGACGTGCGCGATCCCTATCATCCCAAGGAGATCGGTTACTTCATCCCGGCGATCACCGAGGCGACCGACAAGCGCTGCATCAAGGTCGACGGCCAGGACCGCTGCAAGGTCGCGATCCAGAGCAACAACGTGGAGACCGACGATCGCGGCTATGTCTATGTGGTCGACCGCGCCAATACCGGCATGCACATCCTGGAGCTGACGCCGGAAGCCAAGAAGGCGGCGGGGATACAGTAATCTTTCTTCTCCCTCCCCCGCGTGCGGGGGAGGGCGGGGAGGGGGAAGCCACTTGCGCCTGCCGACTTGTCCCCTCCCGGCGAGCTTCGCTCGCGTCCCTCTTTCCGCAAGCGGGGGAGGGGAAGAAAGAACGCCTACCGCTTCGCCGCCTCGATCAACTCCACCAGCCGCTGCGGCGACACGGGATATTCGGCCAGCGTGACGCCGAGCGGCGACAGCGCATCCTCGATGGCGGAGATCACGCAGGCGGTCGCGGGAATCGTGCCGCCTTCGCCCGCGCCCTTGACGCCGATCGGGTTGAGCGGAGAGGGCGTCTCCATGTGGATCACCTCGATGTCCGGCAGGTCGGGGGCGATCGGCAACAGATATTCGGCGTAGCTCGTCGTGATCGGCTGCGCCTGGTCGTCGTACAGCATGTGCTCGTGCAGCGCATTGCCGATGCCGTGCGCCACGCCGCCGCGGATCTGGCCGTCGACCAGCATGGGATTGATCAGCCGCCCGCAATCATGCGCCACCACATAGCGCAGGACCTTTACGGCGCCGGTCGCGGCGTCGACCTCGACCTCGCACACATTGCTGCCATTCGCGAATGTCTGCGCGCGCGCCTGGAAATATCCGTCGGCCGAAAGGCCGGGCTCGACGCCCGCCGGCATCGCGACGCCCGAGAATCCGGCCAGCCGTTGCGCGACGTCGCCCAGGCCCACCGATCGGTCGGTCCCGACCACGCGTATGCGGCCGTCAGCGAGCGTCAGATCCGCCTCGGCGGCCTCCAGCATCTCGGCCGCGACTTTGACTGCCTTCTCCTTGACCCGGCTCGCCGCAACATGCACCGACGACCCGCCGAGCACCGCGATGCGGCTGCCGATGGTGCCGATGCCGCGCGGGAAGCTGCCGGTGTCGGCCGAGACCACGCTCACGCTGTCGATCGGCACCGCCAGGATGTCTGCGGCGATCTGGGCGAACACCGTATGGTGGCCCTGGCCCTGCGCCGCCGCGCCGGTCGTGATCACCACCTTGCCGCTGGGCTCGATCGCGACCTGGGCGCCCTCATAGGGGCCGAGCCCGGTGTCCTCCACATAGCTCGCGATGCCGCGGCCGAGATATTTGCCGGCGGCGCGGGCCGCCGCCTGGCGGGCGGGGAAATCCTCCATGCGCGCAAGCGCCGTGTCGAGGCAGCCATGATAGTCGCCGCTGTCGTAGCTCACGGGCGAGCCATCGCGCGCCTTCATGCCGGTCGCATAGGGGAAGCGATCGCGCGGCACGAAGCTCGCGCGCCGCACCTCGGCGCGGTCGAGCTTCAATTCGCGCGCCACGCGGTCGGCGAGGCGCTCGAGCACGAAGGCCACGTTGGGACGGCCGGCGCCGCGCACCGGCGTGGTCGGCACCTTGTTGGTGAAGACGGCGTCGAGCGTGACGTCGAGCGCCTCGAGCGCGTAGGGACCGGGGAACGGCCCGACGCTGGTGAAGGGGAGGATCAGCCCATAGGGCACATAGGCGCCGTTATCGTGCAGGCAGCGGCCGCGCACGCCGTGCATGCGGCCCTTCGCGTCGGCCGCGACCTCGAGATCCCAGATCTGGTCGCGTTGCTGGGTGGTGGACATGAAGTGCTCGCGGCGGTCCTCGACCCATTTGACCGGGTGGCGGACCTTCATGGCGGCAAGCGCGACGGCGAATTCCTCCGGGTAGACGCCGGCCTTGGGGCCAAATCCGCCGCCGACCTGCGGCGCCGCCACCCGGATGCGGCTTTCGTCGACGCCAAGGAACTGGGCGAGCGCGCGCCGCACCATGTAGGGCGCCTGGGTCGAGCTCCAGACCAGGAGCTGGCGCGAGATCGGATCCTGCGTTGCGATCACGCCGCGGCATTCCATGGCGTGGCAGCCGCCGCGGTGCTGGGTGATGCGCTCGCGAAAGACATGCGCCGCGCTGGCGAACACCCGATCGATGTCGCCGAATTTCGCCCGCAGGGTGGCGACGCGATTGTCTGGCGCGCCCTCGTGCGCCCGGGGGGCGTCCGGCTCGAGCGCGCCCGCAGGCTCCGCGACGGGGATCAGCGGCTCATACGCGACCTCGACCAGATTGGCGGCATCCTCGGCGATCGCGCGCGTCTCGGCGACGACCAGCGCGACGGCCTCGCCCGCATAATGCACCGCTTGCGACGCCAGCACGTGCTGGGTGCGGTTCTGCGCCAGCAGCGGCGAGGGCGCGAATTGGGGCGTCGCCTTGCCGGCGACCCCGAGCCCGGCCGCGGTCAGCACCGCCGCCACGCCCGGCAGCGCGGCCGCGGCGGCGCTCTCGATCCCGGTGATGCGCGCATGGGCATGGGGCGAGCGCACGAAGGCTGCGTGCAGCATGCCGGGCAGGTGGATATCGTCGAGATAGCGGCCGCGTCCCGAGACGAGATCCGGGTCCTCGATGCGCCGCACTGCCGCGCCGAAATAGCGAACCCCCATGGGAACCTCGTGGGTGGGAAACGACGAGCCGGCGAAGTCTAGGGAGGCGGCCGGCGGGCGCAAGCGGGCGGGAATGGCCCGGCCGGAACGGGACTTCACACCATGTACCACAGGTGGGAAGCTCGCAGGCGGAATGAGGGGGAAGAGCCATGACCACGAGATTGCGTGCGGTCATTGTCGTGCTCGCTGCGGCCGGCCTCGCGCTTGCCCGGGCCGCCGGCGCCGCCGAGATCAAGGTCCTGGCAGGTTCGGCCGTGCAGCCCGTGATGGTCGATCTCATCCCGAAATTCGAGCAGGCCTCGGGACACAGGGTCACCTTCGACTACGGGACGGTGGGCGGCATGGCGGAGCGCGTGCTCAAGGGCGAAGCCGCCGACGTGGCGATCGTGTCCGGCCCGCAGGCCGAGCTTCTCGAAAAAGAGGGAAAGATCGTCGCCGGCAGCCGGCGCGACTTCGCCAAGGTCGGGGTCGGCGTCTTCGTGCGCAAGGGCGCCGCGAAGCCCGACATCGGTTCGGTCGAGGCTTTTCGGCGCACGGTGCTGGCGGCGAAATCGATCGGCTACAACGACCCGGCCGCGGGCGCTCCGGTCGGCCTCTACCTGATCGGCGCCTTCGAACGGTTGGGAATAGCGGCCGAGATGACGCCCAAGACCGTCGCGTTCAAACAGCGCTCCGAACGCTTCGAGGCCGTGGCCAGGGGCGACGTCGAGCTCGGCTTCAACCAGATCAGCGAGATCGTGGCGGCGCCCGGCGTCGATCTGGTCGGCCCGCTGCCGGCCGAGATTCAGAACTACACGGTGCTGAGCGCCGTCGTGGTGGCGGCCGGCCGCGAGCGCGACGCCGCGGCCGCGCTGATCGGGCTCATCTCTTCGCCGGCGACTCTCGAACTGATGGCGGCGAAGGGCTTCGAACCGCCGTGAGACGGCCATGGCCGCGCGCGACCGGGAGGATCAAGGCATGAGCGACGTGCAGAAATCGCCGCCCGCGCGACCGGTCCTGACGAGCGCCGAGCCGCAACTGTTCGTCGCCGACATCATGGCGTCATGCGACTTCTTCGCGCAAAAGCTCGGCTTTGCGATCGTCTTCGTCTACGGGGAGCCGCCTTTTTACGCGCAAGTACGGCGCGACGGCGCGCGGCTCAATCTGCGTTGCGTCGATGCGCCCTTGATCGACGGCGCGCGCCGCGAGCGCGAAAGTCTCCTGTCGGCCTCGATAACGCTCGCGACCGCCGACGAGATCAAGCAGCTTTTCCTGGAGCTTCAGGCCGCCGGCGTCGCGTTTCACCAGACGCTCAAGGCCGAGCCCTGGGGGCGCGGGATTTCGTCGTCAGGGACCCGGACGGCAACCTGCTGCTGTTCGCCGGTCCGGCCGAATGACCGCCTGATCCGGCGTGAAGGGGCTCATTCGCGCCGCCGCGAGATAACATAGGACTCGTCGTAGAACCATAATCCGCCGTGCTGGCGCAACACCTCGCGGGTCGCATCGAGGTAGCGCTGCGCGCCGACCACGCTTTCCAGCCGGTCGTCTTCCACCTGGGAAACGTAGATTGCCGCATTCCAGGCCGCGAACAAGGTCGAGGTGCCGATCGATTCCGAGACTTCGGAGGGCAGCGTATGCATCTCGTAGCGGAACAGCGAGCGGTTGTCGGCATAGGCGTTGAAATTGAGCTCGCGCCCCGCCGGCCCGAGCTCCTGCTTCACCGCCTTCATGATCTGGTGGCGGTTATGGATGAACGGATTGTCGCCGGGCCAAATCCGCTGGATGATCTCCTGGCCCGGATCGTTGCCGTGCGAATGGATCGCGATCAGGCGTCCACCCGGCCCGAGCGCGCGCGCGAGCGGCGCGATCACCCGCTTGGACTTGAACTCGAGCGGCGCGCGGGCCCGATACGGCTGCGACGCGATCACGAGGTCGTAGCTCGCCATGGTGCCGCCCGGGCGCGGCAGGATCGGGTCGAGCAGGAACTTGTGGTCGTCGCGATAGATCACCAGCACGACCGGCCGCTCGTAGACCGGATTGCCGGTCTTGCGGCTCACGCCCGCCTTCCAGTTGTCGGCGAGGAACGGCTCGAGCTCCATGATCTGCGACTCGAAGCGGTGCGCGCTCGAGCCGGTCAGCGCCACCTCGTGCCACACCATGCTCGACGCCGCCGAGAGCGACTTCACGGCGAGCCACGGCGCGTCCGCATAGGCCAGGTTGGTCAGCACCAGCGCCGTCGCCGGATGCTCGACGAAGCGGTCCGCCATCTTCTGCAGGGTGAGCCGGATGTCCTCCAGGCTGATCTCCTTGCCCACCACGTAGAACGGCATGGTCGGAAAGCGATCGTGCATCGCACGCATCACCCGGGCGAGCACGCTGCCGTCGCCGACCCCGGCGTCGAAGACGCGCACCGCCGGCGGGCGCGGATGCACATTGGCGAGCTCGAGCGAGACCCGGTGGGCCACAACCCACTTCTCGCTGCAGGTGTTGACGAAGAGCAGATATTTCTGACGGTTGTCGAAGAAACGGAAATTGCGCTGGTGGTCGGGCTCGCCCGGCTTGCCGACGACGCGCGGCATCGGCATCGCGGATGGCATCGACACCGGCCGCACGTCCTGGGCGCGCGGGATCAGGGCGGGCCGGCCACCCGTGTCGCGGTTCTCCACCATGAAGGCGCGGATGCGGTCGAGCGTGTCGGTGGTGATGCGGCCGCCGTTGCGCAGGCGGCTCGCGAGCTTGCCGTCATTGACGGCGCGACGGCCGAAGGTGGATTCGGCAAGACCGGTCTGGCGGCAATAGTCGGAGATTTCCTGCAGCAGCTGCTGAGCGTTCATCGATCGCGTCCTCGCCGATCCCGAGGGCACGTTCCCCGAGTCTTGTCGCTCGGTCGCATTCGGGATCGGCAATATCGAACCCTGTTTTCGCCCAGGGTCAACCACAAAACTACCCATCAATATGATGGGCGGCTTTAATGGGCCGTAGCCCAATACCAAAATGATAGCTATTTCAACGAAATCTGGGGGAAGGCCGGTTCCATTTGGCGAAACCGTGGGCTGGCTGATGCCGCCCACTTGGCTGTGGGCAGTGCCCCACTATGTTTCATCCAGCCCCGCCATCACGGCCCGGGCGACAGCGTCGGTCCCGTCGCGGCCGCCGAACTCGCATGGCTTGATGCCGGCCGCATAGGCGCGATCTACCGCGCGCTCGATGCGCGCGCCGGCCTGCGCCGCCGGCTTGTGGTCGAACTTGTCGGCGAGCCAGTCCAGCATCAGGCCGGCGCTCAGGATCATGGCGGTCGGATTGGCGAGCCCCTTGCCCATGATGTCAGGGGCGGTGCCGTGGCAGGGCTGGAACACCGCGTGCTTGTCGCCGATGTCGGCCGACGGCGCCATGCCCATGCCGCCGATCAGCCCGGCCGTGAGGTCGGACAGGATGTCGCCGAACATGTTCTCGGTCACCAGCACGTCGAAGTCCCATGGCCGGCGCACCAGCGCGACCGAGACGGCGTCGACATAGATATGATCGGCGCGCACCTCCTTGTGACGCGCCGCGCGCTCGTAAAAAATCTCGCGGAAGAACGCGAAGGCGCGGAACACGTTCGCCTTGTCGACGCAATGCACCAGGTTCTTGCCGCCGCGCGACTTGCGGCGCGCGGCGAGGCGGAACGCGAAGTCGAACAGCCGCTCGGAAGTCTTGCGCGTGATCACCAGCGTCTCGCGCGCCTCGTCATGGGTCACGGTGCCCTTGCCCATGGAAGCGAACAGACCCTCGGTCGATTCGCGGATGACCACCAGGTCGATGCCGCGCTCCGCCGCGCCCACGATCGGGCTCGGCACGCCCGGGATCAGGCGGGCCGGACGTACGCCCGCATAGAGGTCGAAGATGAAACGCAGCTCGACCTGCGGCGCGATCTCGGTGCCGTCCGGATAGCGGATGTTGGGCATCCCGCAGGCGCCGAGCAGGACGGCGTCGGCCTCGTCGCACAGCTTCACGGTCGCCTCCGGCAGCGCGACGCCGGTTTCCTTGTAATGCGTCGCGCCGGCCGGCGCCTCGGTGAAACGGAACTTGAGTCCGGGGGTGGTCGCCTCGATGTGGCGCAACACATCGAGCGCGGGCCGCATCACCTCGTTGCCGATGCCGTCGCCCGGGATCACCGCGATATGGAAGCTGTCGTTGGCGAGCATGAATGGTCCGGTCGCAGGGGCCTTGCGGGCGGGTGAGCGGTAATCAATAGGTAATGCCGTCGTTGCGCAAGCATCCCCGGCTCGAGGATCTCAATGCCCCGATTTGCCGCCAATTTGGCCTATATGTTCACCGAGCGGCCGGTGATCGAGCGTTTCGGCGCCGCCAAGGCGGCCGGTTTCCAGGCCGTGGAGCTGCAATTTCCCTACGAGGTCGCGCCCGGGGCGATCCGTGCCGAGCTCGATCGCCATGGCCTCGTGCAGCTCGGCATCAACACGCAGCCGCGGCCGCATGGCGGGGAAAGCGGGCTCGGCGCCGTGCCGGGGCGCGAGCGCGAGTTCGCGGAAGTCTTCAAGCAGGCGCTCGACTATGCGGTCGCGATCGGCGGCTCGGCGATCCACACCATGGCGGGGATGGTGCCGCCCGAGCAGCGCCCGGCGGCCGAGCGGGTCTTCGTGGCGAACTACACCCGGGCGGCCGACCTCGCGGCGCAAAGGGACATCACGCTTCTGATCGAGCCTCTCAATGCGCGCGACCGGCCGGATTACTTCGTCGGCCGGGTCGAGCAGGCGGCCGATCTGATCGCCAAGATCGACCGGCCGAA